>NZ_JBMDJT010000027.1:0-36061 GCF_057809335.1 Microbacterium sp. FG3
ACTTGCGGTGGTCGCTTCATCTTCGTTCGCTGGCGCTCACTTCGTTCAGCAACCGGCAGGTTTCACCGTTCGGCTGCGCCCCATCGGTTGCTGAACGGAGCGCCGCAGGCGCGGAGATGAAGCGAAACCGCAAGCGGCCGCCCGCGCTTATGGGAGGTTGCCGGTCAGGCGGCCGTGGAAGTCGCCGCTGGCGTCGTTCATGCCCACGATTTCCACCGTCGTGCCGCGCTGGCCGTACTTGTGCACGATCGCGTCGAGGGCCGCGACGGTCGAGGCGTCCCACACGTGCGAGCGCGACATGTCGATGACCACCAGATCCGGGTCGTCCGCGTAGGCGAACTGCGTCGTGAGGTCGTTCGACGAGGCGAAGAACAGCTCGCCGTCCACGTCGTAGCGTGCCGTCGATCCGTCGTCGCTGACGCGCCGCGTCACCGTCGTGAAGTGCGCCACGCGCCGCACGAACAGCACGGCGGCGGTCACGACGCCGATGACGACGCCGACGGCAAGGTTGTGTGTCACGACGACCGGGATGACGGTGAAGAGCATCACGATCGTCTCGCTCTTGGGCATGCGCCGCAGTGTGGCGGGGCGGATCGAGTGCCAGTCGAAGGTGAGCACCGAGACCATGATCATGATCGCGACGAGCGCGGCGATCGGGATGACGGCCATCACCGGCCCGAGGAACCACACGAGCACGAGCAGGAACAGGCCGGCGGCGAAGGTGGAGATGCGCGTGCGGGCGCCCGAGACCTTCACGTTGATCATGGTCTGGCCGATCATGGCGCAGCCGCCCATGCCTCCGAAGAAGCCCGACAGCACGTTCGAGACGCCCTGGCCCCACGACTCTCGCGTCTTGTTCGAGTGGGTGTCGGTCACGTCGTCGACGAGCTTGGCCGTCATGAGCGACTCGAGCAGGCCGACCGCCGCCATGCCGAACGCGTAGGGCGCGATGATCTGCAGGGTCTCGAGCGTGAGCGGCACGTCGGGCAGGAAGAACAGCGGCGGGCCCGAGGGCAGCTCGCCCATGTCGGCCACGGTGGGCACCTCGATGTCGGCGAGCAGCACGACGAGCGACATCACGATCACGACGACGAGCGGTGCGGGCACGGCGGTCGTGAGCTTGGGGAACAGCCACAGGATGAGCAGGCTCGCGGCGATGATGGGGTAGACCAGCCACGGCGCGTTCTCGAAGTGCTGCAGCTGCGCGATGAAGATGAGGATCGCGAGCGCGTTCACGAAGCCGACCATCACGCTGCGGGGGATGAAGCGCATGAGCCGGGCGACACCGAGCACGCCGAGCAGCACCTGGATGACGCCGCCCAGGATGACCGTGGCGAGGAGGTAGTCGAGGCCGTACTGCTCGTTCACCGGCGCGATCACGAGTGCGACGGCGGCGGTCGCGGCCGTGATCATCGCCGGCCGGCCGCCGAGGAACGCGATCGAGATCGCCATGACGATCGACGAGAACAGTCCCACCTGCGGATCCACACCCGCGGCGAGCGAGAACGCGATGGCCTCGGGGATGAGGGCGAGGGCGACGACGAGACCGGCGAGCACCTCGCGCGTGAGCAGCTTGGGGGAGCGCAGGGCCTCGCGCACCGAGGGGCGCGGGCGGTAGCGGTCGGGCGCGGGCGCGGACATGCGTCCTCCAGGGGCGGGGCGGGATGATGGGAGCGGCGACGGCGCCGGATCGGCGCGAGCGCGCCGCGGCAACTCTACCGTTACGGGAGGGTTGGATCAAAAGGGAGAGGGCGAGGATGGCGGAGACGATGCACATCGGCGAGGTCGCCGAGCGCACCGAGCTGTCGCTGCGCACGCTGCGGCACTACGACGAGATCGGGCTCGCGAGCCCGAGCGACCGCACCGCCGGCGGCTTCCGCCTCTACACCGAGACCGACGTCGAGCGCCTGCTGCTCATCCGCCGCATGAAGCCGCTCGGCTTCTCGCTCGAGCAGATGGGTGAGGTCCTCGCCGCGCGCGACGCGCTCGCGGCCGACCCGGATGACCCCGCGGCGCGGGCGGCGCTGCATACCTTCGTGGTCGACGCGCAGGAGCGCCGCGAGAAGCTCGCCCGCCAGCTCGACGCCGCCGACGAGCTGATCCAGCGTCTCCGCGGGGTCTGAAGCCCCCATCGGTTGCTGAACGGAGCGGCCGGAGGCCGCGGAGATGAAGCGACCACCGCAACCGTCATGGACTTGCTGTGGTCACTTCATCTTCGTCCGCTGGCGCTCACTTCGTTCAGCAACCGTGGGGTTTCACCGTTCGGTTGCACCCATCGGTTGCTGAGCGGAACGCCGGAGGCCGCGGAGATGAAGCGACCAGCGCAACCGTCGTGGACTTGCTGTGGTCGCTTCATCTTCGTTCGCTGGCGCTCACTTCGTTCAGCAACCGTGGGGTCGCCGCAACTCGGCGGGCCGGTGCGAGCGCATAGGCTCGAAGCGTGACGACGTACGTGATCCAGGTGGCGATGGATGAGGAGGCGGCCCCGTTCCTCGAGGCCGCGGCGGAGGCGAGCGAGCCGATCCGGATCGGGCGCGCCGTGCATCGCGGCATCGTGCTGGGCGGGCGCACGGTCGTGCTCGTCGTCTCCGGCATCGGCATGGTCAACGCCGCCGACGCCGCCGCGGGCGCGATCCACCGCTACGGGCCCGACGTCGCGCTCATCGGCGCCGGCACGGCGGGCGGCCTGGCGAGTGCCGTGGCGGTGGGCGACGTGATCGTCGGCACCGAGGCCGTGAACGTCGACGCCGACGCGCGGGCCTTCGGGTACGTGCTCGGGCAGACCCCCGGCATGCCCGCCCGCTACGCCGCCGATCCGGTCCTTCTCGATGCTCTCGGCGGTGGCGACGGCGTGCGGATCGGCGCGATGGGCGCCGGCGAGAAGTTCGTCACGGTCGAGCTGGCGCACGCGCTGCGCCGCGACTTCCCCGAGCTGCTGTCGGTCGACATGGAGACCGCGGCCGTGGCGCAGGTGGCGCACAACCACGGTGCGCGCTTCGCCGTGGCCCGCGGCGTGAGCGACCTGTGCGCGCCGACGGCCGAGCAGTTCGAGACGCACGTCGACGACGCCGCCGAGCGATCCGCCCGCGTCGTGATCGCCGCCCTGGGGCGCCTGTGAGCGCGGCGATCCCCGTTGGCGAGGACGATCCGGCCGCCGGCGGTCCTCTGGAACCGGGATCTCCTCGTGAACCGTTGCCCGCTCGTCGACCGGAGGCGCGCAGCGCCGGAGCGGAGGCGGGCCGAGCGAGCGAAGCGAGCCGAGGCCAGGGCGAGCCGGAGCCGGACGCCCCGGCCCGCCGGATCCGGCTCGACATCGCGTACGACGGCACGAACTTCAAGGGCTGGGCCCGGCAGCCGAAGCTGCGCACGGTGCAGGGCACGCTCGAGGCGGCGCTGACCCGCATCGCGGGCTCGCCCGTGCTGCTCGTGGTGGCCGGCCGCACCGACGCCGGCGTGCACGCCACCGGCCAGGTGGCCCACGCCGATCTCACCGAGGACCAGTGGGCGCGCATGACCCAGCGGCGCCGGGCACACCCCGCGCCGGCGGGCGCCGATCCGGCCGCCGTCATCGCCCGTCGCCTCGCCGGCGTGCTGGGGCACTACGCCGATGCGGCGGTGCTGCGCACGTCCACGGCGCCCGAGGGGTTCGACGCGCGCTTCTCGGCGTCGTGGCGCCGCTACGAGTACCGCGTCGCCGACACGCGATCCGGATACGACCCGCTGCAGCGCCACCGCACCGCGCGCGTGCGCGCGACGCTCGACGAGGCCGCCATGGACGAGGCAGCGCGCGGGCTGATCGGGCTGCACGACTTCGCCGCGTACTGCAAGCCGCGGCCCGAGGCCACGACGATCCGCACGCTGCTGGAGTTCGACTGGCGGCGCGACGAGGGCGGCGTGCTCGTGGCGAACGTGAAGGCCGACGCGTTCTGCCACAGCATGGTGCGCGCGCTCGTGGGCGCGTGCGTCGCGGTGGGGGAGGGCAAGCTCGCCCCGGCCGACCTGCAGGTGCTGCGCGACGCACAGGAGCGCACGAGCGCGTTCAAGGTGCTCGAGGCGCGCGGGCTCACGCTCACCGAGGTGGGCTACCCCGCCGACGACCAGCTCGCCGCGCGCGCCGCGCGCACGCGCAACCGCCGCGACCGCGAGTGAGCCGCGAAACAGCATCTGGGCGCCGAGACCGCGTGCAGACGCCACTGTCTCGGCGCGCATTTGCTGTCTCACCGGAATCGGGGTCAACCCGTACCTCGCGCTGAGGCGGGGCGCGTACCGTGGACGCCGTGAAGGTGCTGTCATACAACCTGCGCAAGCATCGCGCGGCCACGGAGCTCGAGGAGCTCGAGGAGCGGCACGAGCCCGATGTGCTGTGCCTGCAGGAGGCCGACGTCGCGGCGCTGCCCGAGCGCGTGGACGAGATGCGCCTGGCCGCCGCCACCGACCGCAACCGGCTGGGCCTCGCGGTGTACTACCGCGAGAACGCGTTCCGGCTGAAGGACACGGCGTCGCTGGGGCTCAAGAAGTCGCTGCACGACATGGTGCTGCGCCCCGCGCACGAGCGGGTGCTCGGCGTGCAGCTGCATGACATCGACGCCGGCCGCGAGGTGACGGTCGCGTCGTTCCACGCCGCGCCGCTCACGGCGCTGAACTCCCTGCGCCGCTCACAGATCGGCTCGGCGCTCGAGGCGCTGGAGCGGCTGGGCCCCGGCACCCCCACGCTCATGGTGGGCGACTACAACTACCCCGTGTTCAAGGAGAACCTGGGCGAGCGGATGCGCCGGCGCGGCTACGACCTCACCCTCAGCGACTCGCGCACCTACATGCGCTACCGCTTCTTCCGCGGGCACTACGACTTCGTCACCTCGCGCGGCCTGTCCATCGAGGGCGTCGTGACGCTGCCGCAGGGATCGAGCGACCACCTGCCGATCCTCGTCACCGCCGAGTACCGCCGCGGGCACGGCGAGGCGCTCTGACCGACGTCAGGTGCTCGGCGACCCGTCGCCGGTGCCGCCGGTGCCCGAACCCGGATCGGTCCCCGGGTCTGCCGGCACGCTCGGGTCCGTCGAGGGCAACGGCTCGGTGGGCGCCACCGGCTGCTCGGGTTGCGGCTCGGGCTCGGGCTCGGGAACCGGCTCGGGCTCGGGAACCGGCGCGGGGGCCGGCTGCGGCTGCGGCGGTGCGGGCGCGGGCTGGAACGGCTGCGGCTCGGGCGTGGGCGTGTCGGTGGGCGTCGGGGTGGGCGTGGGCTCGGGGGTCGGCGTGGGCGTGGGAGCGAGGTCGTCGAGCACGCCGAGGCTCGAGAGGGTGGCGCTGACGGCGGGCTCGTCGTCGCCGTCGTACGTGAACGTGATGGTGGCGTCGCGCGCGATCTGGTTCGCGCTCAGGGTGAGCGTGGCCTCCCCCTCGCCCTCGATGCTCAGCCAGACACGCGCGAGCGGATCGGGGCGGGTCTCGTCGCCGCCGACCGGGAAGCTCGGGTCGCGCACGAGCACGGTGTATCCCGGGCGGCCCGTCAGGCTCAGCTCGACCGTCCGCGCCTCGACATCCGCCACCGCCGCGGTCACGTCGAGGCTCGCGGGATCGCCCTCGTCCGCGACGGCGGGCGGCGCCTCCGCCGAGCCGCCCGCGAGCAGGGCGACTCCCGCCGCGGTGATGCCGAGCACGAGGGCTGCCGCGACGGCGCCCGCGATCCAGAGGTTGCGGCCGCGGAGGAACGGCGGCCGCTCGCCCGGCGGGGCGGGCAGGGGCGCGTCGGGCGGGCGCATCACTGCGCCGGCGGCGGGGAGTGCGGCGGCGGTGGTCGCGGCGCTCGAGGCCATTCCGGTGGGCAGCACGGCCGTGGCGGCGGCGTCGGGAACGACGGCCGTCACCGGGGCGTCGGGGAGCGCAGCGGGCAACGGCGCCGGCGCAGCGGCTGTCGCGCCCGGCGCAGGCGCGCCCGGCGCACTCGCGGCCGAATCCGGGCCACCGGGATGCGCAGGCCGAGCCGCTTCGCCGTGCAGCAGCTGCTCGAGGGCGTCGATGCCGTCCTGGTGGGAGATGAGCCCGTCCAGGGTCGCCGGATCGGGCCGGCGCGTGGGGCGCGCGACGTTCAGGGCATCGTCGTCAGCAGGCATCTCGGGGGAGGGGTCGGATGTGCCGGTTTCGGGTCCCGGCGAAAAGAACGCTCTGCGACCGACCCGCGAGGGGTCGGCCGCAGAGCGCGGAAGCCGTGACGGTGAGGCGTCAGGCCTGGGTCTTCTGCTTGCGCACCGAGCGCGAGACGAGAACCGCGCCGCCGCCGAGCAGCAGGGCGCCGCCGCCGACCCAGAGGCCGAGCGCCGCGGAGTCCATGCCCGTGGGGTTCAGGGCGTCGTCCGAGCCGCCGCCGGCGGTCGACGCCACGGTGACGGTGACGGTGTCGGTCTCGCCGCTGGTCGCGCCCACTGCCTCGACCTCGTACGAGCCCGAGGCCGAGTCGTTGAGCGTGACGGTGACGTCCGCAGCGCCGCTCGCGTCGGCGGTGGTGCTGGTCGAGGTGCTCGAGACCGCGCCGGTCGAAGCGAGCGACTGCGACGAGCCGTTGATGCCGGTGAGGGTGACGTTGACCGTCTCGCCCGCGATGAAGACCGGGTTGAAGACGATCGTGATGGGCGTGCCGACCGTGACCGTGACGTTGTCAGCGGTGGGGGTCGGGGCGTACGCGAGCGCCGCGGTGGGCGTCAGTGCGAGAGCGCCGGCCAGGCCGGCGACGGTGAGCGCCTTGGCGATGTTCTTCTTCATGGGAGCTACCTCAAAACTCTGTGTCGAACGTCATTAGTGCGGCATCTCCGTGCAGAGCTACCGGGTGGTACGAACGCCCCGGGCGCCTCCCCCGAATGCGCGACAAGGCCGAAGCTATCGCTATGCGTCCACTGAGCGCAAGCTGGGAGGGTCATCCGACCGTGTATTTCACTATTTCACGGCGTTTCGTAACACGGCGGTCATCTACGCAGACGAGCCGGTCACCCGGACGTAACCGGATGTCCACCTTGCTTTTCGGGGGCGTCAGCAGCCCGCGGTGACGTCGAGACCGTGGATGACGGGCGTCGAGACCACGTCGAGCCGGTCGCCCGTCGTCACCCGCACCCGCGCGTCGAGCGTGGCCGACTCGCCGGGCGCGAGGTCGGTCGTCCACTCGTACACCAGGTGCCCCGCGTGCTGGCCGAGGAGGTTCGCGTCCTCGGCGCCGCCGATCAGCTCGGCGCCCTCGGGCAGGTAGATGTGGGTGAGGGTGCGCGTGATGCCGCGGATCGCGCCGCTCTCGGTCTGATCGCCCGAGGTGCCGAGCAGGTACGCGGGGTAGCTGGCGATGTCGGCGGGGGCGTCGTTGCGCAGGGCCACGCTCAGCACCGCCGTGCCGTCTCCGCACCAGGCGGCGCCCGATCCGGCGGCCATGTAGTAGTCGAGCTTGGCCCCGACGCCGTCGTTCAGATACACGCCGAAGGCCGTGGTGCGGGCGTCGCTGGCGGGCATCTCGCCCGCCACGGGCGTGCCCTCGAGCAGCGCGCGCTCCTGCTCGAGGCTGCTCCAGACGAGCAGCCGGCGCTCGTCGATGGCGCGGCTGACGGCGTTCAGGGCGGCGGCCGGATCGGCGCTGCCGCTGAGCAGCGCGTCGAACACGGCGTCGGCGGCGACACCGAAGAACGCGTCCTGCTCTGCCGGGTCGGTGTAGCGCAGATACACCTCGTTCAGCAACAGCTGCACGGCGTTGTCGCTCGCCAGCACGTCGCCGGTCGGCAGCTGCACGGGGCCCGTGGCCTCCAGCAGGTACGACAGGGCGACGGGATCGATCGCGATCACCCCGGTGGGGGCGCCCCCGCGATCCGCCCGCCAGAACTCGCTCGCCACGTGCGCGGCCTCGGCGAAGTCGGGGATCATCGTGGGGTTCTGCATGTAGCGGGCGGGCCGGTCGCCGAAGATCAGCTGGGTCTCGAACTCGAGCGGGGTCACGGGTGCGTCGCGCCGGCCGAAGCTCGAGGCGGCCACCTGATCGGTGAACTCGATCCGCCCGTCCGTCGCGGTGATCTCGATGACCGATCCGACGATGCCGCCGAGCGATCGCCACTCGGCGTTGTTCTGCACGAGCAGCAGGTGCTCGCGCGGGCCGTCGGCCCCGAGGAAGCCCGGCAGCAGGTGTGCGGCCCGCGAGGCGCCGTCGAGCGCGGGCTCGATCTCGGCGAGCAGCGCGTCGACCTGCGCGGTGCCGTCGCGCAGCGGGCCCACGAGGGCGCCGCGATCGATGGTCGCGATGCGGTCGCGGGCGCCGGTGACCGACGCGTGCGCCGCGTCGATCTGCCCGCCCAGGGTGCCGAGCGCGGCCACGTCGATGCGGCCCTCGCGCGGCAGCAGGGCGTCGAGCCCGTCGCCGGCCTCGGCCGCGGCGGTGAGCCCGCCGTCGACGAGGTCGTCGAGGGTCTCGGTCAGGGTGCGGGCGGCCGCGAACTGCGGGCCGACCCACGGGATCCCCTCGGCGAGCGACCACACGGGGCCGCCGGTCGCGTCGCGCGCCGCGGCCAGCTCGCTCTGCAGCTCGCCCAGCTGCGCCGCATCGCCGCTGAGCACCGCCGACATGTCGAGCCCGCCGGCCAGCTGCTGGGCCCGCTCGATGTGCGGCAGCGCCCGCGCGGCATTCGCGCCGGCCCAGGCGACCACGACCGCGAAGCCGAGGGCGAGCGCCGTGACGACCCCGAGGGCGATCCGCCCCGCCAAGACTCGCCCCGTCGCGCCCCTGCGCCGCCCGCTTCCGCCACTGCTCATCGCCGCCATCCTAGGCAACGCCGCCCGGGCGCCGCGTTTCACGCCGCCCGGGCGCGTCGGCGCGCGGGAGCGTTTTCGAGACCGAGGTCGTCATCGCGTCGAGCGAGTCCGTCGAGCGACAAGTGGCAGCTGTGGTTGCCGCCCTCGGACAGTGCCTTGTAGAGGCCGTCTCGGCTCACGCCGATGCGGCGGGCGAGTTCGCTCACGTTCTGCGACCGCGCGATCACGCCGAGCGCGCCGACTTCCTAAGTTAGGAGGTGAGTTAGGAGGTGGGCTCGTCGTCCTCGAAGAGCGAGCGCTGCAACGCAACGGAGGTGAGGCGGTAGCGGTTGTCTCGGTGTCCGCGGCCGGGGGTCGTCGGTTCGACGAGCCCCTCGATCCTGAGCGTCCGCAGCCAGTGCTCAGCGGTCTTCGTGGTCAGGCCGAGCAGATTGCTGACCTCGCTCTTGGACAACTCGCCGTGGACCTCCAACAAGCCGAGGACCTGTCGGCGCCGGTTCGGCCGCGATGCCTTGCCGCCCTCGCTCACGTTTGTTGCGTAGGCCGAGAGCGTGTAGCTGGCACCGCGCTTGAGCCCCGTCTGATCGATCAATTCACGGGCGACGAGATCCTGCAGCTCTTTGGTGGCACGGTTGCTGTCCGCGATGCCGGTCGCCGCGCGGTAGCGGGCGTTCGTCATACTCTCGCCGTGCCGCATGAGAGCGAGCCCGATGCACTGTGAGTCGGTGAGGCCCTCCTTTCCGAGCGACTGGAGCCATGTGACGGTGCCCTCATCGAGCAGAGTGTGGTTGGGGAACGTCACCTCGAATGAGGTCGTGCTGTCCTTGAACCGAGGCGGGCTCATTCCAGCCTCGCGAAGCGTTGCGAGCATGGTCCGGATTCCCGATCCCCTGTTCTCGCAGACCGTTCTCCCCTCACCGGGGATCAGCACATCCTCGAGCATCTTGAGGAGCGAGCCATTGCGTGCGGAGGACGTGCCTTCGTCCCCGAGGTGCTCGACATCCACCGCTCCGAAGAGCCCTCCAGGGTTCATGATGCGCAGGCGATCGGGGTACATCTCGATCTGCACCTGTGTGCCGCGTGATCCGGGGCTCAGATCGCGGTGGACGAGCGCGTTGACGATCGCTTCGCGGAGTGCCTCGGTCGGGTACTCCCAGATGTCGCGTCGACCGGCGCCGACGATGAGCGCGCGCTTCTTCATGTTCCGATGCACGATGGCGAGGGCTTGCTCGACCATGACGGGGATCGGCCCGTCAATGCTGGCGTTGTCGAGGAACCTGACACCGGCGGCGTCGCGCACTCCCCCTGTCGTCGGGTAGTAGACGAAGGTGACATTGAGCTGGGGAAAGAACTGCTGCGGGTAGCGCCCCAGTGAG
The DNA here is from genome assembly GCF_057809335.1 of Microbacterium sp. FG3. NCBI lineage: Bacteria > Bacillati > Actinomycetota > Actinomycetes > Micrococcales > Microbacteriaceae > Microbacterium > Microbacterium sp. FG3. Next base: position 10,149 of record NZ_JBMDJT010000027.1, read on the forward strand.
AGAAGCCCGGCGAGAGTCGGATGGTCCTCCCCGTCGGAGCCGCGAGCGATCACCTTCGTCATGCGGAGGATGACGGCATCGGGCTCATTCGCGAAGATGCGCGCGTTCGTTCCCGCGCGCAGCCGGCCTGTGTACCTCGCGACCTCGGCGGGGTCGAGATCGTCGGGCGTGGCGTCGAGGACCGGCTCGTGATCGAAGACCGGTTGGCCTCGATCGGCGACGAGCTGATGCACTTCCTCGGAGGTGAGGCGGCGGTCCCCGTCCCCTACCCGGATGTAGGAGCCGCGATCCAGGCCTTTGGCCTTGACATAGCTCGGCTTTTGATTCCGCGGAAGTTCCGGGATGTCCGCGATGACGAGTGTCTTCCCGTCGACCTCGGCGAAGTCGATCTCGGGCGTGAGGGGCGGAACGATGTCGGCGCGCGCCCACGACGCGAGATCGGCCATGACCTTCTTCGGGTCGCGCACACCGACCGCGGTGAAGTTGCCGCCCTCTTCGACACCGAGGATGATCGTGCCGCCCCCGGGCGTGTTCGAGAACGACGAGAGGGTTTCCAGCACGGATCTGGGCAGGGCGGTCTCGGCGCGTTTGGCCTCGATAGATGTCGCCTCCGCTCCGAACTTCCGCAGAGCGGCGACGACCTGAGCGGCGTCGTTCATCCCCACCTCCTCACTCGATGCGCGATTAGTATTCTACGTCAGTTCGTTAGGATGTTGGTCGCAATATTAGGATCTGGATTGCTGCAGGGGTCCGCGGAACGGATCGCTGACGAACTATCCGGCGCGTCATTAGCACGCTAATCGACCCCTACTCAGGCAGTGTGGCGCAGTTCGAAGCGGAGGCCGAGGGCGCCGGTGACCTTGAGGATGGTCGCCCAGGTCGGGTCGCCGCCCTCGGAGAGTGCCTTGCAGGGCCCGCCTGCCCCGAGGGTCTCCGCGCCACGGCGTTCTGAAAACCGCGTGGCTTCCTGCCTTTTGACGGGGTGCCCCAAAGTAGGACCCAGCGATGTCGTAGTACGGCGACATTTGATAAAGTCGTAGTACGGCGACAATCGCGAAGGTTGCCGTACGGCGACAGGAGGGCCTGTGTACACGATGCGCGAAGCGGCGGCGGTCGTGCGCGAGCTCCGGGAGCAGGCGGGATGGACGCAGAGCGAGCTGGCGCGACGCGCTCAGGTCTCCCGCACCTTCGTGATCGACGTCGAAGCAGGCAAGCCCACGATCGAGGCGTCGAAGCTCTTCGATGTGTTCCAAGCGCTCGGGTTCGAAGTCGCGCTGCGTGATCGTGCGACGGGCGAGGTGCGGTCGTGAGCGAGCAGCGACTGCACGTGTATCTCGACGGTCGTCTTGTCGGGGTGCTCAGCCAGAGCGGGTCGGGTGATCTCCGCTTCACCTATGACGACGAGTACCGTCGCCCACAGGCGACGCCCCTGTCGCTCTCGATGCCGTTGTCTGCGCGGCAGCATCGCAAACGAACGGTGCTGCCGTTCTTCCAAGGTCTCCTTCCGGACAGCGAAGAGGCGCTGCGTTCGATCGCGCGGCGCTTCGAGGTGTCTGAGCGGAATCCGTTCGCGCTGCTCGCGCATGTCGGAGCGGATGTCGCCGGTGCCCTGCAGGTCCTGCCGGTCGGCATGGATCCGGTCGATGGGGTCCGCGACGCCCTGCGGGCTCCCGCGGCGTTGAGCACTGGTGAGGTCGAGGAGATGCTCAGCCATGCCGTGACCGAGTACGCCGACGGAACACCCGTCGATCAGCGGGCGGGACGGTTCAGCGTCGCGGGCGCGCAGCCGAAGATCGCTCTTCATCGCCGTGAGGACGGGCAGTGGGCGGTCGCCGGTGGAGCGCATCCGACCACGCACATCCTGAAGTCGGTGACCGGATCGATGCGCCGCATCGACGTCGTGGAATGGATGACGATGCAGGCCGCGCGTGAGCTCGGTTTGAACGTGGCGGAGGCGGGGATCGAGCGGATCGGTCGGTGGCAGGTGCTCATCTCGACCCGATACGACCGCCTCCGGGACGGCGAGGTGTGGCGACGCATCCACCAGGAGGATCTGTGTCAGTCCCTCGGCGTCTCGCCGGCGAAGAAGTATCAGCGCCGGGACGGCGGCCCGGGCACCGCGGCGATCGCGGCTCTCCTGGGGGCGCTTCCCCTTGCAGATGACAGGCGGGCGGTCGGCGAAGCGTTCTATCGGGGGCTCGTGTTCAACACGCTTGCCGCCTGTACCGACGCCCATGCGAAGAACTACTCGCTCATCCTCGACGGAGAGCGCGTGCGTCTCGCGCCGCTCTACGACCTCGCCAGCTTCGCGGCGTACTGGGACCTCGAGAGTCCCATCGACCTCGCCATGAGCATCGGCGGCGAGTATCGAGTGCAGCAGCTGACAGGCGCGGCTATCGCTGCGGAGGCGCGACGATTCGGACTTTCGGAAGCGCAGGGCGCCGAGATCGTCGCCGACATGCGCGCTCGCCTTGCCGACGCATTCGAGGCGGCCGGTGCTCTCGTCGCACAGACTGACCCGAGCACCCATGCCGTTGCCGAGGATCTGGTGCGTGGCATCCGTCACCTGCCACTCACGGACTGACGGAAGGTGGCGTGGTCGCGCTCCAAGCGCTCCAGCGCATCGGCGATGAAGCCTCGAGCCAGGGTGGAGACCGGCACCCATCCGCCACGGCGAGCGCCTACAACGCATCGAGCGCCGATTTGCGGGCTAATCGACCTGCTGATGCGCCTGCCAACTCAGAGCAGGAGCCGCCCGTGAACGCCGATGCGGCGCGTCATTAGCACGCTAATCGAGCCCCTACTCAGGCGGCGCGGCGCAGTTTGAAGCGGAGGCCGAGGGCGCCGGTGACCTTGAGGATGGTCGCCCAGGTGGGGTTGCCGCCCTCGGACAGTGCCTTGTAGAGGCCGTCTCGGCTCATGCCGGTGCGGCGGGCAAGTTCGCTTATGTTCTGCGAGCGGGCGATCACGCCAAGCGCGCGTGGGACGGCACTGGGATCGTCGGCGGAGTCGGCAGCTGCGATCTGCAGATAGCCGGCTGTGTCATCGACGTTCTCGAGGTAATCCGCCGCGTCGAACGGCTCGTGCGTCTCGTTCACGTCGGTGCCTCCCCGTGCGCTCCGAATGGCGTCGGGGGACTTGCTTCGGCGAGAAGCTCGTTCAGGCCGCATAGACGTCCTGAGCGCGGCCGAATGCCGACGCTCTGAAGTACGGGTTCCGCACCGCGTCTGCCACGACAAGATCGACATCGCGACCCACGATCTGGGCGAGGGCCTCTTTGAGGCCGAGGTAGTCATCGAGCCGATCCGGGCGGTCGGGCAGGAACTCGACCAGGAAATCGACATCGCTTGTCGCAGGATCGAAGTGCTCGGTCAGCACCGACCCGAACACCCGAAGTCGCCGCACCCCGAAGCGCTCGCTCGCGCGCGAAATCGCGTCAGTGTCGAGCGGGACGGCGGTGACCATGCGTTCATGATCGCAGATTGCGCGCTATCCGCGCCGGACGCGGCACGTGATTTAGCACGCAAACCGAGTCCAGGCTCAGGCGGTGCGGCGCAGTTCGAAGCGGAGGCCGAGTGCGCGCGGGTGACTTCGAGGACGTGCAGCACTGCTTCCGAAGCGGTCGCTCAGGTGAGTTGCAGCTCCTTGAGTTCCCGGACCGCAACCCGCAGGTGCGAGGGCGTCGGAGGCTCTTCGCCGAGAGAGTACATGTCGTCTAGGACATCGTCGAGGAGATCCCGGAGTCCCTGGGCAGCCGCCGAGCGGCTCTCGTCCACCCAACTCAGAGAGGGGAACTCGCGGGCAACGGCGACGACGTCGCCCGTGACGCGATCGATGCCGGTTTCCACGCGATAGTCGCGCGAAGTGTAGGTGCGCATCATCCCTCCTTCAGGTTCTCCATCTTCTCGATAGCCTCGAGCACCTGCAAGACCTGGAAACGCTTCGCCATTCCCTTGTCGGACTGGATGTTGACCCGAGGGTCTCCGCGCCACGGCGTTCTGAAAACCGCGTGGCTTCCTCCCGTTTGACGGGGTGCCCCAAAGTATGACTCACACACCTTGTGCAAGTCCGAGTATCTCACGTTCGCGGGCGCGCGGCGCATTCTAGCGACGATGTCGTCCACGGAGCGGCCCACGGAGACAGCATAGTTTCAGCTCCGGACATCGAGACAGCTGATGCCCGCGGCCGAGGACAGCACCCTTGCTCCCGGCCTCCTGACGGGGCGACTAGGAGCGGCGCTGCCAGCGTTCTGCTCGCGGAGCCTCGCTTCGGCCCCGGGGCGGCGGAGTCTACATAGCGCCCGCGCATTCACCGTTCGTGGTGCGCCGGGGGACGTGCCTCGGAAGAACCAGAGACGCCGCTGGGACCCCGTCACTCCGCACACCCGGGCGTCACGAACACGGCCTTCGCCCACGCGCCCGTCTGGTAGGCGAACTGGTGCGCCAGGCGCCCGAAGGAGTAGTCGGGCTCGGGCTCGGCGGGGAACAGCACCTCGACGCCGTCGACGCAGTTCTGGAAGATGAACCGCGCCCGCTCGATGTGCGCGTCCATCGTGATCACCACCACGCGCTCCCACCCGCGCTCGCGCGCCGCGTCGCGCACCCACGTCGCTTCACCCTGCGTGGTGTACGGATCGGGGACGAAGCACTCGACGTGCACGTCTGGCGAGCGGGGTGAGCAGTAGTCGTCGGGCTCCTCCGCGCGGGATGACGTGAACGCCACGGTGTCGGCGACGCCTTCGCCGACGAGCTCATAGGCGAGATCCTCGCGCCAGCCATCCACGGGCCCGATCACCACGATGGCATCGGCGGACTCGATGGGGTCGTGCGCGGGGAAGATCACGATGCGGATCGCCCAGGTGAGCCAGGTTAGGAACAGCGCCGCCACGACGAGGAGCGCGATCCGGCCGAGCCGCGAGCGCGACCGGCGCGGCGACGTGGCGGGCTGCGAGCGAGCCTCCCGCACCGGCACGGTCACTGCGCCGCTCCGAGGCGAGGGCACGCCGCCGTCCGTGCCTGCGCATGACGGCAGATGGCGACACCATCACGCATGCGTACCTCCGCTCCCGCTCGACCTCATGACTACCAAAGCAACGTGACCGGCAGGTTTCCTTCTTAAGGAGGCCGGGTGCACGTGCCGTTTCGATGGCCGCGTGGCGCGCGGTGAGGCGAGTGCCGAGTCGCTAGAAGCTCCTGTCGGACTAGGTCGTGTCTCCCAATAGTCGGACCCAGGTGAGGATGGCGCAGAGGGTGACGCCGGCGCGGTACGTGATGGCGAGTTTGTCGAAGCGGGTCGCGATGCCGCGCCACTGCTTCGCGAGTGCGAAGAATCGCTCGATCACGTTGCGACCGCGGTAGGCGGTGGCGTCGAACCCGGGCGGGCGACCGCCGCGACTCCCGCGCCGTTTTCGTGCGATGATCTGGTCGCGCTTGTCGGGAATGACGGCCTTGACCTTGCGGCGGCGCAGCTCGCTGCGGATGACTCCGGTCGCGTAGGCACGGTCGGCGATCACGGCGTCGGGTCGGGTTCGTGGGCGACCCGGGCCAAGCCGGGGAACCTGGATCTCGCCGAGCACGTGGATGAGCATCGCTCCGTCGTTGCGCTGCCCGCCGGTCACGATCATCGCGAGCGGGCGGCCGTGCCCATCGACGGCCTGGTGGATCTTCGTGGTCAGACCGCCGCGGGAGCGGCCGATACCGTGACCGGGCGGTTCAATCTCGTGCCAGGGCAGATTCTTGTGATTCGATCCTGCCCCCTGTGTCCTGCTCGGGGCGGGTGGTGTTCGTCGCATGCTGATGCGCACGCGCGATCGTCGCATCGATCGACACCGCCCAGTCGATCTTCCCGGCCGCGTCGGCCTCGGCGAGCATCTGCGCCAGCACCCGATCCCACGTCCCGTCACCGGCGTAACGGCGATGCCGCTTCCACACCGTCTGCCACGGGCCGAACTGCTCGCGGGGCAAGTCACGCCACGGGATCCCGGTGCGGAACCGGTACGCGATGCCCTCCACAACCCGCCGGTCGTCACCGAACGGGTGACCACGCCGCCCGGCATTGGACGGCAACAGCGGAGCGATCCGCTTCCACTGCGCATCCGTGAACACCCGATATCGAGAACCCGTCGACCTCACCCCACCAGACTGCCGCGAACCTCACGATGCATATGGGAGACACGCCCTAGCGCAAGGGCTTCACTCGCAGATGCTGTCGATGTCCTTCCGACGCCACGAGAGGGTCGCGCCCCGTACCTCCGTCGACTGGGGCATCACGCATCACGCATCTCGTACATCCTCGTCAGCTAGACGTTGCTCGTCCGTATCGCGACCGAACGCTACAACCAACGACTCTCGATTAGCATGGCCCCGTGCACACTCGCTCAACCCCGGCCGGGCCGAGCACAACCGCGGGGTCTTCCCGGTTCCGCATGGCGCTGGTCGCAGGCGCGCTGATCCTGACGTCTGCTCCAGTCGTCTTCCGGGACAATCCGGGGGCCTTCAGCATCGCGATGAGCGTTTACGCAGTCGTCGTGCTGTTCGTGACGCGGTGGCGAATGCGAGTCAGCGGCGCGGTCATCGCCTTTGTCGCATGGGCGGCGTTGAGCGCTCTATGGACGTTCGACCGCGCTGGGACCGCCAACGAGCTCATACCACTGATCGCCTCTATCGTCATCGGGTTCGCTGTGACCACGTTCGGTTCACAGGTCGTCGCTAGGGGGTTGCTGCTCGGTAGCGTGGCCGCAGTCGGCGCGAGCCTCGTACTCGGTGTTCTGTCTCCCCGGTATGGGCGATCCGCCGAGTTCGCGGGCGCATTCACCGGCATCTATGCACACCGCAACTTCCTCGCCTCCGTCGCCGTCGTTTGCCTGGCCCTCTGCATCGCACAGTTCGCGGCCGCGAAGAGTACGAAGACTCGGAGCCAAACCGGGGCCGTCATTGTCGTTGTCTTGGCGGCGATCGCTTCTACCCTGAGTAGTTCGGCCATCGTCATCGCCTTCAGCCTCGTTCTTGGTGGCGCGGTGATCTGGCTGTTCCGAAAGATCGGCCCGATGGGCCGCCTCGGCCTCATACCTATCGTTGCCGTCGTGAGCATCGGGATTGTGGTGCCCGCCACGGTGCGAGCGGTCCCTGAACTGACGGCACTTGTCGGTCGAGACGCTACCTTCACCGGCCGCATCGAGATATGGGATCTGGTGGCAGCGCTCTCCGCGCAACAACCGATCCGCGGCTACGGGTGGGGTGGCGTCTGGGATGGCGACGTGGGCGAAACTGTTCGCTTAGCGTTCGGCCACGACACTGCGAAGTCCGCCCACAACGGGTTCCTGGAAGTGTTGCTTCAACTCGGATGGGTCGGGGCGATCGTTGGCATCCTCGCCGCCGGCGCAGCAGTGATCCGCTCGCTTCGATTGGCGGTGGGCTCGGCCGAGCACGCTTGGATGCTACTGGTGCTTCTGGCTTTGTTCGTGAACAGCGCCTCCGAGTCCCAGCTGACGCGCCCGCTAGGTACATTCGTCGTAGCGACGGTGGCTGCGTGTTCGATCATCGAGCTTCGGCGGAGCACCGGGTCTACGAGGCGCCAGGCGCGTCGATTGAATGTTGCCCACAGTGACAGGCAGATAGCGACCGCCGACGAACGATCGTAACGCTGGCGATGCCCAGCGTCCGGATCTCGCGCGCGGGCGGCGGATGTGGACGGCCGCTCCCAGGTCGCTCCGAGCGGGGCAACGGCAGTTGATCGCGAGCGAGGCCGGGCTCTCACTTCGGGCGCGCGCTTGCCGCGCGACGGACGCAACGGCCTACGTGTGGCGTGAACCTAAACGACACCCCCCAGTAACCTACCGCTCCATTTTCCCGCGCCGTCGAAACACGAGGTTAACGGGGAGTTTCGCCGCTCACCAGGGCAAGTTGCCGATCGCCACGATGTGGCGCGAAGGCGGTGCTTTCGTGGCCTAGATTGAGACCATGGTTTTCGTATCCGTAACCAGCCAGCGGGACAACCTGGGTGACTCGCTCCTCCGTCGCCCACTCATACGCGCTGCACAGCAACGCCAGGAGTGTCATGTCCTCGTGGGCAAGGGGGCAAAGGATTGGACGAACCTTGGTCTTCGTGCCGGAGATGCACTTTACACAGACCGTCGTCGTTGGCTTGTGGCTCTCATGCGCTCTGCGCTGCTGCAAAAGACTACGCTCGTGTTAAACGCGGGGGAACTCTTGCCCGATCGGCGTTCCCTGCTCGCACGGGCGCTCATGCTTCCGTTTATTGTCTTGGTCAAGTTGCGCGGAGGTGCTCTGATTCATGCGGGTTTCGGGCTCCGCGAGCCTAGCGCGCGGGTACCCGGGATCGTCCGTCTCGTGGCGCGCATGAGCAACGTGCTGTCGTGGAGAGATGAAGCCTCGCGGGCCGCAGTTGGTGCGGGGACCGTTGCACCCGACTGGGCGCTCGCGGAGGGGGCGTCCGTGGAGGAGATCGCTACGCGCCATAGCGAAGGTGCAGGGGAGCGAGTGCTAGTCCTGAGTCTCCGAGGTGATCGGCCTGCACCTTCCGACGAGTGGCTGGACAGAATCCGTCGGGTCGCCGGTTCGGAGCTGAAGGCGCGAGTAATCGTGGCGTGCCAAGTGCGCCGAGATAATGCACGCGCGGAGTGGCTTGCCGCTCAGCTGGACGCGGAGTTGCTCAACTGGCCGGAAGAGATCGATCATGCCGAGCAGGAGCGCCGATTGCGTGCGCTGTATTCAAGGGCGACATGGGTCTCATCGGACCGGTTGCACGTAGTCGTAATGGCGGTGACTGAGGGCGCAGTGCCGATCGATCTGGTGACCGACAAATCTCGAAAAGTCTCGCGCATGCTTGCGGTCGCAGATCTCGCCCTCTTCCCCCACGGGGGCGGGCTTCAGCGGCTCGCGGATGATCAATCGCAGGTGCGTGCGGCGCTCACGCATGCGCGTAAACGTCTTGATCGACTCTCCGACGAGATCGGTCATCATATCGCCGGTACTAGGACGCGGCGGATCCGCGTTCTCCATTCCGTTGCTGCTCCGGGTGATACGACTCGATACGCGCGCCACATGGCAGCTACCGAGGACTTCGATGTTCGCCCCGTGTTCCTTGGGTGGTGGCGTGCGCTTATAGGCCGCTTCGATGTTTTCCACGTTCACTGGCCGGAGCATTTCGTTCCAGCGGGCGGTTCGCCACGGCAGCGGGTATCCCGAATGCTGGCGAGGGTCGTCGTGGGGCGGATGCGTCGTCGCGGCACCCCTGTGATTCGGACGCTTCATAATGTTGCCCCTCATAGTGCGGACCCGGACAAGCGGGGCGAGTCGCTCCGGAGGACCCTCGATCAGATGACTGTCGCTGAGATTCACCTGGTTCCCGGCGACGCTCAACTGTCGGCTGGGCGCGTCCATCTCATTCCCCATGGCAGCTATCGGGAACCGTACGCCGTCTTCGCCACGGATGAGCCGCTCCCAGGTCGAGTGCTGCACTTCGGGCGGCTCGAGGCGTACAAGGGCATACCGGAGCTTCTCGAGGCCGCTCGGGGATCCAACGTCGAGCAACTTCGAATCGTAGGCGCTCCTGGAGATCCAGAAGTGGCCGCCGCAATACGAAGCGCCGCGGACACGGATGCTCGAGTCACATATCTGTTCGGCTTCGTTGCGGATGGGAAGCTCGCACACGAGATCAGCCGGTCCACATTGTGCGTTTTTCCCTATCGAGAACTGCATAGCTCAGGTGCCATTCTCGTCGCTCTTTCGATGAATCGGCCGATTCTGGTACCTCGGACACCGACCACGGAAGCGCTGCGGCGCGAGGTGGGTGCAGAGTGGGTGCGGATCTTCGACGAGTTCCACGCTACTGAACTCGATGCGGCGATGGAGTGGGCTTCGGCCACGGCGGTCGGTCACGGCCGCCCGGATCTCAGCGACCGAACGTGGCAGCTTACTCGTGAACGCCATACCGAGGTCGTGCGGTCCGTGATTGGCCATTGGAAGCGGAGTTGAGGGCGCGAGGATGAGCACCCGATTGTTCACATACCTGGATTGGCAAGAACTTTCCGCGAACAAGATCCGGTTTGGTGCGGGAGACCCAACCATGGCTGCTTCCGTCGCACAGCTGATTAACGAGGCAGACGGCCTGCTCGATCTGCCGCCGACATCAGTTATGGACAAGTCCGGCGTTGCCGCGTCTGGCGATCCGCACGATTTCTATGCCATCGGGGGGTACTCCTGGCCAAATCCCGATACCGCGGATGGGTTGCCGTATCAATATCGAGATAGCGAGACGAACCCCGAAGCGCTCGAATCTGGTCAGTTCGATAAGGGTCGCTACGAGGAAATGACACGGCGGGTATCCGTGCTGGCCCTTGCCTACTTTTACACGAGTGATGCGAGGTATGCTGCCCACGCGGCTTCATTGCTCCGGGCTTGGTTTATCAACCCGGAAACGCGAATGAACCCCAACTTCCGGTACGCCGCAGCGCGGCCTGGTGTGTGGGAGGGTCACTTCTCGGGCACGATCGAGGGTGTATTCTTAATCGAGTTGCTGGACTATGTGGCGTTGCTCGAAGGCTCCGCGGCATGGACGGTGGCGGATGACCGCAGTCTCCGGAGTTGGTTTCGCGAACTGAGCGACTGGCTTTCTCACAGCCCGTTCGGCAGGAGAGAGATCTACTCCGAGAACAACCATGGGTCGTACCTTCTTGCCCAGATCATCGTATTTTCGACCTACAGCGGTGAGGTCGACAGGGCGCGTCGAGTGATCCCACTAGCTCGGCAGCAGCTTCGGCGACAGATTCGCGCAGATGGAAGCATGCCCCTGGAGATTGCTCGGGCGGATGGTTGGTTCTACTCGGTCTACGGGCTTCGCGCGTTCGCGGTGATTGCGAGACTGGCGGAGCACCAGGGCGTAGACCTGTGGAGGGAGAATGACGCGCTCCTTGCTCAGGCGTTCGTTTCGCTTGCACCGTATCTGACCGGCGCTGTCGCGTGGCCGTTCTCACGGGAGAAGAAGCCGTGGGTGCACGACGCGCTACAGATGTACCTGATGGCTGCTAGGGCATATAGCTCCGTCGGCCTGCTGGCGACGGCGAACGAGATTCTTCGAAGCGGGGGAGAGCCGTTTCCGTACGCCAGTCTCATAGTTCCTAACGAATTGAGCGCCTCTGCCGACGGGCTCGCGATGCCTGCACCCAAGTCCTGGCCGGCGCCGCTCAAGACTGCGCGGGCGCCGCTAGGTCGCGTAAGGAGTTTCGTCTGGCGAGGGCTCGGGGTGCTGGCGGCGCGCGGCCTTTGGCGCGGACGGGCTCTGCCGTGATGGTGTCCGTGCCCGATGTGTTGCCGAAGGGCTGGTGACGAGTGGGTGACCGGACTACGTCGACTGGCGGGATCGGTGATTCCGCCTCGCGAGGAATCTGGACCACGGCGGTCGGACAGCTTGTAGCGATTGGAACCCAGTTACTCGCTGTGATCATCCTTGCGCGGCTCCTTAGCCCCGAGGACTACGGCTTGCTTGCCATGGTCATGGCGATCGTTGTCGTCGGTGAGGTGATCCGCGAGTTCGGGCTTGCTAACGCGGCGATTCAAGCGCCTGTGCTGAGCGGACAGCAGCGCACGAACCTCTTCTGGTGGAATACCGCGCTGGGCTTGGCCTGCGCGACGGCCCTCTTCTTCTGCGCGCCGTTGCTTGCGGCGTTCTACAGTGAGCCGCGAGTGGAACCGGTGGCGAAGGCTTTGGCGGTTACCTTCATCCTCGGCGGACTCGCAACACAGCCGAGGGCTCATCTCGCCCGAGAAATGCGCTTCGGTGCTTTGAACGCTACGGACGTGGTGCCCGCGGTTCTGGGCCTTATCGTGGCGATTGTCGCGGCGCTGATGGGATGGGGTGTGTGGGCGCTCGTCGCGCAGCGCATCGTCCTGGCAGGTGCGATGGCTTCTCTGGCAGTTGTCTTCGATCGATGGCTGCCAGGATTGCCGCGTCGGACGGAAGGCATGAAGCCGCTGTTGCGCTACGGGCTCAACCTCGTGGGCACGCAGCTTATCTCGAGCGCCAGCCGAAACGCCGACTACGTGGTGATGGGCCATCGTTTCGGCGCGGAAGCCACGGGACTGTACAGTCGCGCATTCGAGCTCGTCATCAATACTCTCAACCAGATCAACGCGCCTTCAACCAAGGTTGCAGTCCCTGTGCTCTCGCGTCTCCAAGATGATCAGGACAGATACACTCGCTACCTCCTGCGAGGACAGCGGGCGCTTCTCTTCGTGATCGTCCCAGTTCTTTGTATGGGGGCCGCGCTAGCCGCGCCGCTCGTTGACCTTGCTCTGGGACCCGGATGGTCGGACGTGGTTCCGTTCGTTCAGGCGCTTGCCGTGGTGGCGGCCGCGGACAAGATCCTGGGATACGCCACATGGTGGTATGCGCTGTCCCGCGGTAGAACGAACGTCACGCTTAGAGTCACCATCGTGAGATCGATCCTCGTGGTAACCGGGATCGTCGCCGGGTCGAGTTTTGGCGCTCTCGGTCTTGCTTGGGGGTACGCGATAGCCGCGACGGCGGGCTGGCTCGCCGATCTGGCGATGTATCGCTGGCTTGCCGGCGCCCCGTCAGGCAGGCTCTTCGTGAACGCCTTGGTTGTGCTTCTCATGAATGCGCTGCCGCTGATCGGCACCCTGCTGATGGGGCGGGCGTTGGCGCCGCTCGGCACCGTGCCATACTTGTTGCTCGGGTTTGCAGTGTACTTTGCGCTGTGGGTCCCGGTCGTCTTGCTCGTCCGGCCATTTCGAGCTGAGTTGCGCGACGTGGTGCGCCTCGCCCGTCGACTTGCGGGGCGGTAGTCGATAAGTCCTTGCGCGACCGCACGCTGGCGAGAAGTGGTCGCGAGATGCCCCAAACGCCAGCGTCCGTGAGCTAGGGGTCGCCTAGTCGAGAGTCAGCGCCTGCGAAGACCCGACGCCGCGACGACTAGTGCCGCTAGATGAGGAACTCCAGGGCCAGCGCGCCAGTATGCGGCAAAGCCCGCCGTGGAGCGCTCGGAAAGCACAGACCGCAGGACATGCACGGCGAGGAAGTCGGCGCGTCCGCGGCCCCTCAACTCGGGGTGCCGGTCGAGGAACGCTAGCGACGCGCGCCAGTCGAGACGCCTGGAGATCGACGACGAACTGTCCTTCTGGACGTGTACGGTTGGCCGTGAAGTCCAGCCCAACTCGACGCCGGGGCTTCCAGCCAGGCGCAGCGCGAAGTCCCAGTCTTGGTGTTTTGAGAGTGTCTCATCCCATCGGACCTGGCGAGCTAAGTCACCGTCGACGATCAGGGTCGATGACTGAATAGCATTGCGACCGAATCGCAAATCTCGGCGGGCAACGACATATGCGGCCAGGGCTTCGACATTGTCGAACGGCGGGTCCTCTCGAGGTACAGCCGTCGATCCGCGATCGGTCTCGTGCCAGAATGCACCAGCTGCTAGGAAGGGACGTTTCCCGGATACTGGAGTGAGACGTACTTCCAGGCTACGGGGATCCCACCAATCATCATCGTCAAGGAATGCGACCAGTGGGGAATCTGAGACAGCGAGCCCTGCGTTCCTTGCCCCCGCGCCGCCGATGCCTCCTGAAGTCATCACTAGAGTCACGCGGGTGTCCTCGGGTAGTGCACGCTCGACAGCGTTCCGCATTTGCGGCCGATCGAGAACAATGATGACGCGTGTGCTAATCGACTGTTCTAGGACGGACCGGACTGCACGAGCGAGCGAGGCTCGCCCGGTCGTAGGGACAATCACATCGACGCTAACTGGGGGGGCCTGGCGCGCGCTCATCGTTTTGTCATCCTAATCGCACGGTTGCAAGGGGCTCGCCAGTCACGGCGATGGCTCGTGGTGCCGACGTCGCGTAACAAGTGCGCCGATGAGTAATGCCGGTTCAACAAGATAGCGATGCGCCAGGCGTTTGGGGGCATGTATCAGACGCCACAGCCATTCCGCGCCAAGTCGGCCAACCCATCGCGGGGCGAGGCGTTGATGGCCCGCGACGTAGTCAATCGCCCCGCCCACCGTGGCGTAGCAGGCGTCCGGAAGCTCATCCCAATAATCCGCCAGGAACTGTTCCTGCAAGGGCATGCCGAGCCCGATGAGGACGAGTGTCGGCTCCTGCTTCTTGAGCCAGTCCAACGCTACGTCCGGTCGCGTGTAGCCGTTCAGTCCGTCGACCACCCACCCCTGAGGGCCTAGCAACTCCTGAAGCCGCGCAACTGCATCTCGGTTTGCGGCTTCCATCGCTCCGAACAGCAGCAGGCGGCCCGGGGACTGTGCCTGCGTTAGCCGTTCGATCCAATCTGTTGAGCCGATCCGGAACGATGAGTGGAGGCGCTTGCCGGCTGACGCCGACGCGAACAAGAGTATGGGCATGCCATCAATTAGGACGCGATCCGCGCGCGCATACAAGGCCCGGAAGAACGGAGCCGTCTGGAAAAGGTATGCACTGTGCAGATTGTGATTGAGGAGCAGTCGCTTGCCGGTCGTCATGGTGACCCATTCGACTGCTTCATCAGCGGTCATCGGAGTGACGTCGAGTCCGAGTAGCCCGATGGTGATCTTGCGGGCGCGGTTCGTCGATCGATCGCTGAACGGCATGGCATCGTCGTCGTTAGGCATGATTGGGTCGGTCGTGGGAGGTGGCGCTTGAGGCGTCCGATGGCGTGAGACTAGGCGGCAAACGCGGGGTTTGGGCGTGGGAGAAAGCGCGAGGGGTCATGATGGCCGACGATCCTGCCGGCGGTGCCCATCTGCAAGTCATCGACCAGTTTTCCATTCCGCGTGAGCCGACCGAACGGCGAGGGGTGGCACGCATCTAAAGATAGCGTCCATCTGTGCAAGATGGGCCCCACACTGGCAGGTGTGCGTGGATGGGCGATAACGCCGCTACTTTGACCCTACTGCGTGTCCATATCCGTACCCATATCCGTAGTTGTATGAGTACCCGTACGCGTCCGCCCCGCGCGTAGGAACCATCGTCAAAGCAATACCCGCGACTTTCGCCCCGACGTTCTCGAGGTTCTCGAGAGCCTGACCGAGCTGCTGGCGCGAGGTACGCGATGCGGCGACAGCCACGATGGCGCCAGCCGTCTCCCGAGCGAGGATCGCCGCATCGGTCACGGGCAGCAATGGCGGCGCGTCGATGATCACAATGTCAGCGGCCTGGGCGACGGTGTCGAGTAGGTTGCGCATCTGCTTGGAGCCGAGCAACTCGCTCGGGTTCGGGGGCACCTTACCTGCGGGGAGAACGAGCAACGTGCGGTTGCCCCACTGCTGGAAGACGTCTTCTACCTCGGCGCGGCCGATGAGCACATCCGTGAGACCAACGCCGCCCTCGATGCCGAGGTACTCGGCTACCTTCGGCTTGCGCAGATCACCATCAATGAGGATGGTGTTCTTCCCCGCGTCGGCGAGTGCGATCGCCAGGTTCACGGCGGTAGTGCTCTTGCCTTCGCTCGGGATGCTCGAGGTGACGGTGAACACCTTTCCGCCGTCAAGCTCGATGAACTGCAGGTTAGTGCGAAGCGAGCGGAAGGCCTCGCTACGGGGGTTCTGGGGGTCTTCCTTCATGATGATGGGGCGGGTTTTGGCCTGCGGGTCCATCGGGATCGCACCGATCACCGGCTGATCGGTGACGTGCTGGAGATCACGGAGCGAACGGATTCGGGTGTCGAGGGTCGCGCGAAGCACCGAGACTCCAACGCCGAGCGCCAGGCCAACAAGGGCCCCCAACGCGACGTTCAAGGGGATGCGGGGCGAGGAAGGGCTCGGCGAAGGCTGGGCCTGGGTTACCTGAGTGATGTTGACGGGGGCATCCTGCGCGCCTGGGAGGGTTTCGGCCGAGTTCACCGCATCGGTCAAGCTGGCGGACACCGCATTAGCGATATCGGCAGCTCGCACCGGGTCCTCGTCGGTGACGGTCACAGTGATGATCGTCGTGTTCAGGTCGTTACTGACGGCAAGCCGGTCGGCGAGGGTCCTTGTCGAGTCATCGAGGCCGAGTTCTTCGATGACCGGGTCGAGAACCCGCGGCGTGGTGGCGACCTTGACGTAGGTGGCCATGCGGGCCTGCGTGTAGTTGTTGCCCTGCTGTAGCTCTGAGGCCGAGTTGCCCGTCTGCGAACTGAACATCACCTCGCTGCTCGACTGATACATCGGTGTCTGCAGAAGCGAATAGGTCGTGGCGGCACCAGTGCCGAGCAGCGTCAGCGCAACGATCAGGATCCAGTTCTTCCGCAGAATGCGCAGGTAGTCGCGAAGCTCCACGTGTTCCTTTCTATCCTGAGCCCGCGTGGATCGCGGAACTCAGGCGGCGGTCTCGCCGGGAGCGAGCACGGCTTTGACGGTTCGAAGCAGAATCAGGGCGTCGCCGAGCAGACTCCAGTTCTCCACGTACGACAGATCCAATCGAACCGTATCCTCCCAGGAAAGCGTGGAGCGACCCGACACCTGCCACAGGCCGGTGATGCCGGGCTTCACCAGGAAGCGGCGGTGCACATGCGTGGCGTACTGCTCCACCTCGCGCGGCAGCGGCGGGCGCGGGCCCACGATGCTCATCTGACCCACCAGCACGTTGAACAGCTGCGGCAGCTCGTCCAGGCTGTAGCGGCGCATGAACCGGCCCACTCGCGTCACGCGTGGGTCGTCCTTCATCTTGAACATCACCGAATTGCCGGCGTTCTGCTTGGCCTGCAACTCGGCCAGGCGCGCCTCGGCGTCGACCACCATGGAGCGGAACTTGAGCATGTGGAACGGGTGGCCCTTGCGGCCCACGCGCTCCTGCCGGAACAGGATGGGGCCGCGCGAGGTGGCCTTGACGATGAACGCCAGCACCAGCAGCACGGGGCTGAGCAGCACGATGAGCAAGCCGCTGAGGGTGATGTCCATCGTGCGCTTGAGCACGCGCTGGCCCACGCTGAGGTTGGGCGTCTCCACGTGGATGAGCGGCAGGCCCGCCACCGGGCGCGTGTGGATGCGCGGGCCGGCGATGTCGGTGAGGCTCGGGGCCACCACGAGGTGCCGGCGCCCCTGCTCGAGCGACCACGAGATCTGCTTCACCCGATCGGGCGGCAGCTCGTCGGCCCCGGTGATCACCACGGTGTCGGCCTTCGAGCGCTCGATCGCGGCGGGCACGCCGTCGAGGTCGCCGATCACCGGGATGTTCGTGCCCGGCAGATCGGTCGACGGCGCGCGCCCCGGCACGCACGCGGCGATCACGTGGTAGCCGGCGTGCGGGGCTCGCGCCAGTTCCCTCGCCACGTGCAGCGCCGACGCCTCCGAGCCCACCAGCAGCACGCGCTGGCTGAAGTCGCCGTGCTGGCGCTTGGCGTTGAGCCACTGGCGCCACAGCCAGCGCGTGAGCATGAGCACCGCGATGCCGGCCGGCAGGCTGATGAGCAGGTAGCCGCGCGCGATCTGCCACTGCAGCAGGTACGCGACGATCGCGATCCATGCGAACAGCACGAAGCTGCCCTGGATCACGCGCCGGTACTCCTCGAAGCCCACGCCGGTCACGCGGAAGCTGCGGCTGTCGTTCAGCGACAGCGCCAGTACCCACAGGATGACGAGCACCGTCGAGGCGAGCGTGTACGAGACGGTGATGGGGAGCTCATCGGATCCGCTGATCTGCGAATCGAGGCCGATCCACGCGATCTGGGTGCCGAAGACGACCCAGATCAGCGCCGCCGCGTCGGTGATCGCGAGGCCGATGGCGTAGAGGCGCTGCCAGCGCCGGGCGATCGGCTGGGTGAGGACCGAGCCGGTGGAAGACTCCTCGACGAACACCCGATCCATCTGGGCAGTATCCAGCACCGCGGGAGCGGGCTCACCGGTTTCGGGAGCGTCCGCCGCGGGTGCCGTGCTGCGGGGGTCTGTCTGCGTCTCGACAACATTGTCGGGGGCGACGCCAGACGGGCCGGGGGCATTCATCGATTCATTGCACCCCTTTCCGCATGGCCCTTGAGACGCCCACGATAGACCGGAGGGGTGAGGTCGTGGGTGAACTTTTTGGAAATACCCTTATATCCCCGGGGAGTTGGGTGGTCGGGGTGAGTGGGGCGTGTTATTGGGGGTGCTGTTGTTCGCGCGGGTTGCGGTGGTCGCTTCGCTCGGTCGACGGGCTTCGATGTTCGATTTTTTCGTTTTTCCCGAGTAGCATGGAGGGCATGAGCACCTCTATCGGCAGGACGCGTGGTGCCAGCAAGGCACAGACCTACCTCCCCGAGGCTGATGCCCGCGAGGAGATCCTCGACTTCGCCGAGCTGATGCGCGAGCTTGAGATGTTCCTTGCGCAGAACCCCTCCAAGGCTGCGCTCGTCGATCCCAGAGGGAACGCTCGCCCCATCCCCGATGAGATCTTCCGCATCCTCGACCAGGTGACGAATGCGCTCGCTGCGGGCGAGGGGATCACAATCGTGCCGCAAGGCATGACCATGACGACACAGCAGGCGGCAGACTTCCTCGGGATCAGTCGTCCGACGCTGGTCCGCCTGCTCGAGGCCGGCGACATCCCTTACGACAAGCCCGGCCGTCACCGTCGTGTCCGTCTGGAGGACCTGGTCACTTACCAGGCGAACTTCCGCGCCGAGCGCCGCGCCGCGCTGCGTGACGTGCAGCGTGCGAGCCTTGGATCGAAGGTGCAGGTCGGCAAGCCGGCCGATGTGAACCGCCTCGCGGAGCTGAATGCCGAGTGAGCTTTCCCGCCTTCTTGGACACGAACGTTCTTTACGGGGCGCTTCTCAACGACTTCATTCTCGAGCTCGCTGACCGCCGACTGTTCCGGCCGCTGTGGTCGAAGGACGTCCTGCTCGAGCTGGCGGCGAACCTCGTGAAGAACGGCGAGGAGCCGGCCCTGGTCGAAAAGCGGGTCGGCACGATGGAGCGCTACTTCGCCGACGCGATGGTCACCGGCTACCGCGATCTGGTGCCCACAATGACGAATCACAGCAAGGATCGGCATGTCCTCGCGGCCGCGGTTCGCGGCGGCGCCGAGGTGCTCGTGACCTTCAACACGCGGGACTTCCCGCCTGACTCCGTGAAGCCATTCGACCTTGAAGTCGTGCACCCCGACGACTTCCTCCTCGACCAGCTCGATCTCTACCATGCACCCACGCTCCGTGCTCTTGTCGAACTCGTTGAGGCCTACGACTCGCCGGCGATGACGGTTGACGACTTTCTGCTCGCGCTCACTCGCGCCGGCGTGCCGAAGTTCGCGGACGACGCCCGCTCGAAGCTGTACTGAATCCGTCCTGGCAGCATCCGTCACGCTCGGGGCGCGAACGGAGGGATTTGCCAGGGTCGCTTCGCACCTCGACGTCGGTGCTCACTTGGCGTGCTTCCGGCCGAGGAGCGCGGCGCGCGCACGCCCCAGATCGCTGGCGGGGTGGGGGCCCGGCGCTTCGCGCGGGGGTCGCGGTGCGGGCCCGCGGGGGTTGGGCGGTGCGGCGGTCAGCGGACGGCGGCGCGGATGAAGCGTTCGACCTGGTCCAGGGCCGGGAGAAGCTGGCGGGCCTGCTGCTGGTAGACCGCGTCGCTCTGGCGATACGGATCGATCACGTCATCCATCGTCGCGTCCTCGGGTGGGCCCACCACGCCCCGCCGGTTCGCGAGTACCCGCAGCGCCGCGCGCAGCCTGCGCTGCGGATCGGGCCCCGCGGCGGCCTGCGCGATCTCGGCGTCGGGCATGCCCTGCGCCAGCCGCGCGAACTCGCGCACCGTGAACGCGCGGCGCAGCAGCGCCGGGCTCAGCTCCACCACGGCGCGGCGGTGATCGCGGGTCATCGCGAGCACCAGATCGGCCTGCGCCGCGATCCCCTCCGTGAGGTACCGCGCCCGGTGCGCGTCGACATCCTGCCGCGGCGCACCCGCCGCCATCGCCAGCTGCGCCGTCTGCGGCGTGAGCGGATCGCCCACGAGCGCACCCGTGCCGGCGCTCTCGACGCGCGCACCCAGATCAGCCAGCCGGCCGCGCAGCACCATGGCGGCCAGCGCCGAACGGCACACGTTGCCGGTGCAGACGGTGAGGATCTCGATCATCGCGCGGCGCCTCCTCGGCAAGGGCGGGCCGCGGCGCGGGTGGGGTGCGGGGTTGCGGGGTGCGGGGTTGCGGGGTGTGGGGTTGCGGGGTGCGGGGTGTGGGCGCGGGCGGGGTGCGGGCGTGCGGGGACGGCGCGAATCGCGGACGCGGCAGGGGGTCGGAGCATCGGGGGCTGCTCTCTCGGGTAGTTTTGGGCGCGTGGGGCCCCAGGATAGCGGCGACGGCGACATGGATCGCAACACGCGCGGAGCGGATCTGTTCGCATCGGAGCGCGTGCGCCGCGTCATGCCCGCCGCGCTGCTCGACGACGACGAGGGCGTCGACGAACCCAGGCGGGCGTCGGGCGGCACCCGCACGTGGCTGGAGGGCAGCGGCACCGCCCGCGCCTGGAACGGCACGGTGCTCGCCTACGCCGCCTTCGCCGTCGGAGCCGGCATCATCCTGTCGGTCGCTGCCCGCGTCTACCTGCCCACCGCGACCGGCCAGCTGCTCTCGGTGCTCGCGCTGTGGGTGGGGATGGCCGTGCCCGTGGTCATCGCGATCCGCCGATCCCGCCCGCGCGGCCTCTTCCGCTTCCGCGCCACCGACATCCTGTGGGGACTCGGCCTGGGCGTGCTGCTGCGCATCGTGCAGGGGTGGCTCGAGACGGCCGCCGGCGGCACCGGCGGGCTGCCCTCGTACCCCACCCTCGACGGGCAGCTCGGCGCGGCCTGGCTGATCACCGGCCTGCTCGGGCCCGTGCTGATCGCGCCGCTCGTGGAGGAGCTGCTCTTCCGCGGCGTGGTGCTGGTGACCGTGTACCGCACCGCCCGGCGCGGCCTCGAGGCGGGCATCCTCGCCGTCATCGCCTCGGCCGGCACGTTCGTGGCCATCCACTCCGTCAACGGCGTGGCCCGCTGGGACGAGCCCGTGTACCTCGCGCTCGTGGGCATCACCTGCGCCGTGCTCGTGCTGCTCACCGGGCGGATCTGGGGAGCCGTGCTCGTGCACCTCGTGTTCAACGGGATGTGGGTGGGGCTGGCCCTTGTGGGGACGGGGTTGGGGTAGAGGGGCTTGGGGGCTTTGGGGCTTGCGGGTCGGGCTTGGCTTGCGGGCTTGGCTCGGGGCTTGGGGGCTTGGGGTTGGGCTCTGGGGCTTGCGGGCTTGGCTTGCGGGATTCGCCGCGTCATCCTGATCCGGCTCGCTTCGTCCACAGGGATGGTGCGAGCATGAGTTATCCACCGATTTCGGTTTTCCGCGTCTGACGGGGGATATCCGCCTTCGAATGTCGGTGGCCCGGCGGAGAATTGCCGCATGAACTTCCTCGCCGACCTCGAGCAGCGGATCGACTCCGTCGCGGCGTTCGCCGCGGTCGACGTCGCCGATGTCGCGCGGCAGTCGGATGAGGTGGTGGTGCGCCTTGTCGAGCTCGGGGTCATGCTGGCGCGAGCCGGCGAGCGGCTGCAGACGATCGCGGCGGGCGTGGCGGCGTCGAGGTCGACGCGCGCGGCCGGGCACGGCGGGCTCGCGCAGGCGCGGGGGTACCGCAACGTGGTCGCGCTGCTGCAGGAGGTGTCGGGCTCGTCCCGTGCCGAGGCCGCCAAGCACGTGCGCGTGGGCGAGTCGCTGCTGCAGACGGCGGCTGCGGCCGAGTCGCCGGGCGCGACGGGATCGGGCGATGGGCCGGCACCCGGCGAGGCGTTCGGCCTCGTGGGCGGGGCCGACGGCGGCGAGGGATCGGATCGGGTCGGCGGGGACGGGGCGGATGGGTCCGGGCTGCCGGGGGTGGGCGGTGCCGCGGACGGCGCGGGCGGCGCTGCCGAGGTGGGCGGCGCGGGTGGCGCGGGCGAGGTGGGCGGCGCCGGCGGCGCTGGTCCGGCGAGCGGCACGGCGCGGGAGCTGCCGTGGCATGCGCCGGTGGATGCCGCGCTGCTCGACGGCCGCGCGACCGCGGCGCAGGCCGACGCGATCCTGCGCGGGCTCGGGGAGCCGCCGGTCGAGCCGGGCGAGGACCGCCCCTCGTCGGCGGCGATCGAGGCGTGGCGGGTCGCGGGGGAGCAGCTGCTGGACGAGACGGCGATCCGCACGGTGGAAGATCTCGGGGCGGCGGCGCGGCAGATGCGCGACCGGCTCGACCCTGCGGGCGCCGAGGCGCGGTACCTCGCGCGGCACGAGGCGCGGTCCTTCCGAATGTGGACTGACCCCGACGGCATCCATCACGCGAAGCTCCGCTTCGACGACCACGGAGCCGCGTGGATGCGCGCGATGGTCGATTCCGCCCTCCGTCCGCGGCGAGGCGGGCCGCGGTTCGTCGACGCCGCCGAGGCCGACAAGGCCAGGGCCATGGTCGACGACCCGCGCTCGAACGAGCAGCTCGCGTACGACCTCGTGATCGACGTACTGCAGGCCGGCGCCACGGCCGGCGCCGAGAAGGTGTTCGGCGCGCGCCAGCCCGGGGTGCGGCTGGTCGTGGTGAAGGACGAGCTCAACGCGCGCGACGCCTCCGGGCGGCCCGCCGGCGTGGGGCACCTCGAGGACGGCGGCGAGACGGTTCCCGCAGCGGCGGTGGAGCAGGCGATCTGCGGCGCCGGCGCGGTGCCCGTGACGGTCGACAGCTGCGGCAACCCGCTCGACGTGGGGCGCGAGCAGCGGCTGTTCACCCCGCGGCAGCGGATCGCGCTGGCCGTGCGCGACGGCGGGTGCCTGTGGCCGGGCTGCGTGATGCGCGCGTCGTACTGCGAAGCCCATCACATCGACGAATGGGCGGCGCACGAGGGGCGTACCGATGTGGAGCGGGGCGTGCTGCTGTGCAGGTACCACCACATGAACCTGCACCACCGCGGCTATCGCATCCGGCGGGATGGCACAGGCCCGCTGATGCTGCATCCGCCCGACGGGCCGGGCACCGAGCTGCGCCCCCAGTCGCCCCTGCGATGGCGATGGGGCCCGCCCACCCGGGCGGCGTGACCGCCGACGCGGGCCGCGTGACCGCCGCGGGTCAGCAACCCGGGGGTGCGGTTTCCGGTGCGGGCGCGGGTGCGGCTGCGGGCGCGGGCGCCGCGAGCGTCGGTCCGGGGGCCGGGCGCCGCGTCGGGCCGGCGCGCGGACGGGCAGGGGGTCGAGCTCTGGGGCGGGTGCCGGTGTCTCCGGGGCGGGCGCGCAGAGTGCGGGCGCGGGCGCGCGGGCGGGTGCCGGCGCGGGCGGGCGGGGTCTTCGGTGCGGGGCGCGCGTCCCGGGGGCGGACACGGGAGCAGGGCGAAGCGCCAGGGCATCGCGGGGACGGTTCGCGGATCGGGCCCTCGTGCGATAGGATGACTCTTTGGTGTCCACTGCGGGCACCGCGAACGTGAGCCCTCCACCGTGCGGGTTCCGGATCCATCCGGTCCGGAACAGCCACAGGAGCGGGATTCACGAACGTCTCCGTTCGAACAGAAAGCAGCACTACTGTGACGCGCACTTACACCCCGAAGGCCGGTGAGGCCCAGCGTGAGTGGCTCGTGATCGACGCCACCGACGTCGTCCTCGGCCGCCTCGCCTCGCACGCCGCCGCGCTCCTGCGTGGAAAGCACAAGGCGACCTTCGCCCCCCACATGGACATGGGCGACTTCGTGATCATCGTGAACGCCGAGAAGGTCGCGCTCACGGGTCAGAAGCTGCAGAAGAAGCTGGCCTACCGCCACTCCGGCTACCCGGGCGGCCTCAAGTCCGTCTCGTACGCCGAGCTCCTGGAGAAGAACCCCGTCCGCGCCGTCGAGAAGGCGATCCGCGGCATGCTGCCGAAGAACACCCTCGGTCGTCAGCAGCTCGCCAAGCTGAAGGTGTACGCCGGTGCCGAGCACCCGCACGCCGCCCAGCAGCCCAAGACGTACACCCTCGACCAGGTCGCGCAGTAAGCGCCGCCGCAGCTAAGGACTTCATCGTGGCGAACGACACCACCGACTTCCCGCAGAACTACTCGACCGAGACCCCGGACGCCGAGGTCGCCGCCGAGGCTCCCCGTCCGGTCGTCAGCGTCCCCGGCGCGGCCGTGGGCCGCCGCAAGGAGGCCATCGCGCGCGTGCGCCTGGTCCCCGGATCGGGCACCCTCACGATCAACGGCCGCACGTTCGAGGACTACTTCCCGAACAAGCTGCACCAGCAGCTGATCACCGACCCGTTCACCGTGCTCAACCTCACGGGCGCGTACGACGTGATCGCCCGCATCTCGGGCGGCGGCCCCTCGGGCCAGGCCGGCGCGCTGCGCCTCGCCATCGCCCGTGCGCTGAACGAGATCGACCGCGAGAACAACCGACCGACCCTGAAGAAGGCCGGGTTCCTCACGCGCGACGCCCGCGTCATCGAGCGCAAGAAGGCCGGCCTCAAGAAGGCCCGCAAGGCCTCGCAGTTCTCAAAGCGCTGATCGGACCGGCTCCGATGCCGCTCTTCGGCACGGACGGCGTGCGAGGGCTTGCCAACGGCACCCTCACCGCCGACCTTGCTCTCTCCCTGGCCCAGGCGACCGCGGTCGTCCTGGGCCAGGGGCGGTCGGCCGAGGCGCGTCGCGCCGCCGGCCGCCGCGCGCGCGCCGTCATCGCGCGCGACCCCCGCGTCTCGGGCGAGTTCCTCTCGGCCGCCGTCTCGGCGGGCCTGGCCTCGTCGGGCGTCGACGTCTACGACGCCGGCGTGATCCCGACCCCCGCGCTCGCGTTCCTCATCGGCGACTTCGACGCCGACTTCGGGATCATGATCTCCGCGTCCCACAACCCCGCGCCCGACAACGGCATCAAGGTGTTCGCGCGCGGCGGCGTCAAGTTGCCCGACGTCGTCGAGCAGCGCATCGAGCGCTACCTCGACCGCGAGCGGTGGCTGCCCACGGGCGCCGACGTGGGGCGGATCCGGCGCTTCTCCGACGCCGAGGACCGCTACCTCATGCACCTGCTCGCGTCGCTGCCCAACCGGCTCGACGGCATCCACGTGGTGCTCGACTGCGCCCACGGCGCGGCCTCGGGCGTCTCGCCCGACGTCTTCCGCGACGCCGGCGCCCGCGTCACGGTCATCGGCGCCGACCCCGACGGGCTCAACATCAACGACGGCGTCGGATCGACGCACCTCGAGCCCCTCGCCGAGGCCGTCGTGCGCCTCGGCGCCGACGTCGGCATCGCGCACGACGGCGACGCGGATCGCTGCCTCGCCGTCGACGCGAACGGCCGCGTCGTGGACGGCGACCAGATCATGGCGATCCTCGCCGCATCCATGCACGAGCGCGGCGAGCTGACGAACGACACTCTCGTCGCCACCGTCATGAGCAACCTCGGCCTGCACGTGGCCATGCGCGAGCGCGGGATCACCGTGGTGGAGACCGCGGTCGGCGACCGCTACGTGCTCGAGGCGATGAGCGAGGGCGGGCACGCCCTGGGCGGCGAGCAGTCCGGCCACGTCATCATGAGCGAGTTCGCCACCACCGGCGACGGCGTGCTCACCGGCCTGCACCTGGTGGCCGAGATGGCGCGCACGGGCCGCTCGCTGGCCGAGCTCGCGTCGATCATGACCGTGTACCCGCAGGTGCTCGTGAACGTGCGCGACGTCGACAAGGCGCGCTGCGCCGACGACGAGGGCGTGCAGGCCGCCGTGCGCGCGGTGGAGGCCGATCTCGGCTCGACCGGGCGCGTGCTGCTGCGGGCCTCGGGCACCGAGCAGCTCGTGCGCGTCATGGTCGAGGCCGCCGACGAGGCGACGGCACAGCGCCACGCCGACGAGCTCGCCGCCGTCGTCCGCGACCGCCTCGCGCTGTAGACGCCGCACGGCGCCACTGCCTCGACTCGCTGCGCGCCTCCGGCCGACGAGCGATCTTGCTGTGGTCGCTTCATCTTCGTTCGCTGGCGCTCACTTCGTTCAGCAACCGAG
>NZ_JBMDJT010000028.1:0-35966 GCF_057809335.1 Microbacterium sp. FG3
CCCCCCCCCTCGCCGGCGCGGGAGCGCCGGCGCGAGCACGCGAGCGGCACCCGCGAAGCGGGTGCCCGAGCGGCGCAGATTCAAGAAAACAGCACACCCCCGGGCTGGGCGAGGAACGCCTCGCCGTCGCCCGAGATGCGCAGCTCGCCGCCGTCCGGGGTGACGAACGCCGCCGCGCCGGGGTGCAGCTCGAGCTGCTCCTCGCCGCACGCGACGCGCACCTCCCCCGCCGTCGCCAGCACGATCGCCGGGCCCCGAGGCGTCAGGGCCGCCGCGTCACCGTCCGAGACCCGCGCGCGCAGCAGCGCGAAGTCCGGCACCGGCACGGGGAACTCCTCGAGGCCCGCGGCGACCGAGACCGGCTGCACGAGCTCGGTCGGCCCGGGTCGGGCATCGAGCACGCGCACGAGCTCGTCGACGTCGATGTGCTTCGGGGTGAGGCCGCCGCGCAGCACGTTGTCGCTGGCCGCCATGATCTCCACGCCCAGCCCCGACACGTAGGCGTGCAGCATGCCGGCGCGCAGGAACACGGCCTCGCCGTGGTGCAGCACGACGTAGTTCATGAGCAGCGCGACGATGACGCCCGGATCGGACGGATACGACGCGGCGATCCGGCGGGCGTTCCCCAGCGCGTCGGCGAACTCGTCCGATCGCGCCTCCGGCAGCGCGGCGATGATCGCGTCGACCGTGGGCTGCGCGTCGCCCGACAGCAGCCAGGCCAGCACGGCGGGCAGCGCGTCGTCGCCTGTGAGCCGCTCGAGGAGCGGATGGGCGGCGGGGCCGAGTGCCTCGAGCAGCCGGCGCGAGGCCGCCACCTCGCGCAACCCGCACAGCGCCTCGAAGCGGTCGCTGAGCGCCACAAGCATCTCGGGCTTGTGGTTGTCGTCGGCGTAGTTGCGCGGCGCGCCCTCGGGCAGGCCGCGCTCGCGCGCGAAGCCGTCCTGCGCCTGCTCCCTCGACGGATGCACCTGGATCGACAGCGGCGAGTCGGCGGCGAGGAGCTTCAGCAGGTAGGGCAGCGGCCCGGTCACGCCGCGCGACGGCCCGTCCTGCGCGATCCAGCGATCCAGCGTGATGCCGCCGTCCAGCTCGGCGGGATCGGACGGGTGATCGCCGAACCACACCTCGGCCTCCGGCCCGGCGGACGGCTCGCGTCCCTCGAGCGCCGCGATCAGGGTGCGGGATCCCCACGCGTAGTCGCGCGGCTGGTTCGTCAGCGGCATCAGCACGCAGCCCAGGATAGGCCGAAGCCGCGCGGTACGCTGGGCAGACGATGGCCCAGATCACGCGTCACCCGGTCGCGCCGGCGCCCGCCGCGCCCCCGCGTGTCGCCACGGGCCGGATGGCGCTGCGTGCCTACGCGATCCTCGTCCTGTTCTCGGCCTTCGCGCACACCGCCTGGTGGAACCTGCTCGGACCGGCCTCCCTCGCCGTGCTCGCCGCGATCGCGGTCGCCACGATCGCGATCTGGGTCCCCCTCATCGTGCGAGGCGCACGCGCACGCGCCCGCGACCGCGACTCCTCGCGGACGAGCGTGCCCGCCCTCGCGTGGCGCCGGCTGCCGTGGGCGGCCCTCGGCTACGTGGCACTCGCCGGGCTCTCGCTGCTGTGGTCGCGCTGGCCCGCCGCCACCGCCCTCACCTGGGCGGGGCTGCTCGTCACGACGCTGCACGGCCTGTTCCTCGCGCACGTGCTCACGTGGCGCGAGCTGACGCGCGCGATCGAGGTCGCGCTCAAGTGGGTGCTCGGCCTGTCGCTGCTGTTGGAGCTGTGGACCGCCCTCGTGCTCCGCGGGCCGCTGCTGCCGAACTTCTCGGACGCGCCGGCGGATCCCGATCCGCACTGGTACTGGAGCCGCGGCGCGCTGTTCGACGGGGACGAGCGCGTCCAGGGGATCGTCGGCAACGCGAACGTGCTCGGCATCCTGTGCGTGCTCGCCCTCGTCGTCTTCGGCGTGCGCTTCGCCATGGCGCCGCGGCGCCGCGGCCTGCTCGTGGCGTGGATGCTCCTGGCCGTCGTGCTCTTCGCGCGCGCCGGATCGGCGACGGCCCTCGTAGCGGCCGCGGCGGTGGGCGTCGTCCTGCTCGCGGCGCTGCTGATGCGCCGCGCGGCCACGCCCGGCGCCCGCTCGCGGCTGTACGCCGCGTTCACGGGCGTGGGCGTCGCGGCGGTCGTCGCGGTCGTGCTGATGTGGCAGCGCGTGCTCGACGCGCTCGGGCGCGACGCCGGCCTCACGGGCCGCGACGCGATCTGGGCCGCCGTGTGGGAGCGCGCGATGGAGCGCCCGGTGCTGGGCAACGGCTTCTCGACGCCGTGGGTGCCGTGGGAGCCGATGTTCGACGGCTGGATCATCGACCACGGCATCACCGTCTTCCACGCGCACGACATGTGGCTCGACGTCTTCCTGCAGCTGGGCGTCGTGGGGGTCGCCGTGATCGCCGTCGTGTTCGGCGCGGCGACGTGGCGCTCGTGGTTCTTCGCGGTGGACCGGCCGCGGTGGGACCTCGTCGCGGACCGGCCGTACTCGCCCCTCACGCTGCTGGCGCCGCTGACCATGGCGCTGCTGCTGACGCAGGGCCTGACGGAGTCGGGGCCGCTGATGCTGTGGGGGTGGCTGCTCGTCACGGCCCTCGCGTTCCGCATCAAGCTCGCCCCCGTCGTGGGCCACGGCGCCGCCGAGCGGGCCGACGAGCCCGGCGAGCGGATCGAGCGCGCCGCGGAGAGGCCGCGCCGATGAGCGACATCGCGGCGAGCGGGGCGGAGCCGCGGTGATCCCCGTCGAGCTGCGGCGCATGATCCGGCGCGGGCTGCGCTCGGCCGAGATGGCGCGCGTGTTCACGCTCGTCGCCCTCGGCACCGCGTTCTCGAGCTTCGCGATCCAGCGGCTCACCGGTCCGTGGACCCTGCACGCCATGGTGGCGGGGCTGTGCGCCATCGGGCTGGCGATCCTCGTCGCGCGCCGGCGCGAGCTGTCGCTGCTGCACCTGGCGCCCACGATGCTCGTGGCCTTCGTGCTGTGGGCGCTCGTCAGCGCGTTCTGGGCGGACGAGGGCGGCGACACGCTGCGCTCCTGGCTCTCGCTGCTCGCCTATGCGTTCCTGGCCGTCGTGATCGCGCAGACGCGCGACACGCTGCAGACGGTGCGCGCGCTCGGCGACGTGCTCCGCGCGCTGCTGGCCGCGTCGCTGGCCGCCGAGATCCTGTCGGGCATCCTCATCGACATGCCGATCCCGGTCCTGCAGATCGCCGGCAACATCGCCATGGGCGGCCCCGTGCAGGGCCTGTTCGGCACCCGCAACTACCTCGGGTTCGTCGCCGTCGTCGCGCTCGTGACGTTCCTCGTCGAATGGCGCACGCAGTCGATCTCGCCCGGCCGTTCGGTCTTCTCGATCGCGCTCGCCGGCCTGCTCGCGGTGCTCTCGGCCTCCCCCACGGCGTTCGTCGTCGCCGTCGTGGCCACCGTGGCCGTCTCGGCGCTCGCCCTCGTGCGGCGAGTGGACGCCGCGCGCCGGCAGGACGTGCAGCTGGGTCTGGGGGTCGTCGTGGCCGTGGGCGCGCTCGCGGCCTATCTGCTGCGCGCGCGCATCGTCGACATCGTGGGCGCCGCCACAGACTTCTCCAACCGGTCGAGGGTCTGGCTCGAGCTGTTCGAGTGGATCCAGCGGCGATGGATCACGGGCTGGGGCTGGCACGGCGGCTGGTCGGACGACGTCTTCCCGTTCAACTCGATCAACTGGCAGCTGCGCGACCAGCACGCCTCGGCGCTGAACGCGTACCTCGACGTGGCGCTGCAGCTCGGCTGGGTGGGCGTCATCCTGTTCACCGGGATGTGCGCCGTGGCGCTCGTGCGCTCCTGGGTCACGGCGAGCGAGCGGCGCTCGAGCGTCTACGCGTGGACGCCGCTCGTGCTCGTGGCCATCCTGAGCGAGTCGATGTTCGAGAGCTTCGCCCTCGACGGGGCGGGCTGGATGCTGCTGGCCCTGTGCCTGGTGCGCGCGGGGCAGGCCCGATCGTGGCGCACCCGGATCGGCGAGACGGCCCATCCCCCGACCAATCCGCTCGAGCTGCCGCACGAACCGCATCGCTGACGGGCGAACCGCGCCCTCACCGCGCCCTCAGGGGCCGATGGCTTAGGCTCGATGTCGCTCCCATCCGCCTCTCGTACGGAGACTTCCGCCTTGGTGTTCGATCCACATACGGCGACGATCGTCGTCGTCACGTACAACCGCTCGCACCTGCTCTCCCGCCTGCTGGACTCCGTCGAGCGGATGGACCCGAAGCCCGGCCACGTCGTGATCGTCGACAACGCCTCGAGCGACGACACCTCCGAGGTCGTCGCGTCGTACGAGGATCGGGTGGGCACGCGGATCGTCTACCGCCGCCTCGAGGAGAACACCGGGGGGTCGGGCGGCTTCAGCGAGGGCATGCGGGTCGCCTACGAGCTCGGATCCGAGTGGATGTGGCTCATGGACGACGACGTGGAGGTCCTCCCGGAGGGCCTCGCGCGCATGGGCGCATGGACGCCGAAGTTCAAGAGCATCCAGGGGCGTCGCTACGACTACGACGGCAGCGAGTTCTACTGGCAGTACCGCGTCTCGGTGCCGCTCGGCATCCCGATCCCGTTCGCCCCGGCCGACTTCGACGCCTCCGGCTACCGACCCATGAATTCCGGGTGCTTCGAGGGGATGTTCATCCACCGCAGCATCGTGCGGCAGATCGGCCTTCCCGATCCGCGCTTCTTCATCTACTGGGACGACACGATCTACGGGTGGCTCGCCGCGCGCGTGACCCGCAGCGCGATCGTGGACGAGTTCGTGCTGCAGCGCACGCGCGAGATCAAGCAGTGGGACATGGGCATCCGGCACTTCAATGCCTCGAGCGACATGTACCGCTACTACATCATGCGCAACCGCGGCATCATGAAGCACTACTACGCCGCGCACGGCAGGTACCACCCGTTCTACTTCGCGGTCGGCACCGCCGCCACCTTCGTCAAGGAGCTGCTGCGGCTCGTCTTCGTGGAGCGGAAGATCACCAAGCAGGGCTGGGGCAACCTGTGGCGCGGCATGCGGGACGGGCGCGAGCTCGCGCGCGACACGTCGTTCCGCGTGATGCCGCCGCTCGAGGACTGACGCTCGTCAGCCGTAGAGCCGACGCGCGAGCTCGAGCTTCTGCTTCGCGTAGCCCCGCGCCCGCCCGGGGAAGGTGGGATCGACTGACGCCGCCTCGGCGCTGATCGGGTCGCCCGGAGACGCCGTCGACCACCCTGTTCCGAGTTCGAGGAGCGATCCGTGCTTCACGTCGTAGTAACCGCTCTTCCCTGACACGACGATGCCCGCCGCACCGGCCGCCGCCGCGAGCAGGTGAAGATGGAAACGGCTCGTCAACCAGGACTGACCGGGCCGTGCAGGCACGCCATGATGCCACATCCGCCCCATCGAGTAGAACTCCTCGTCGACACCGGAGACGCCGGCGTATCGCGCGTCCTCGGGCGGGAGCGCCTCGACAACCCCGATCCGAGCGGCGCCGCGTGCGAAGCCGCGAATCATCTCTCTCGCGTCGTCGTCATCCCATACCCGAAGGTCGCCCTGCACCAGCACCATCCGGTCCGGCACCGGCGCCGGGTCGTACACGGGTCGCGACAGCGCCAACGCGAGGAACGCGTCATCCACGCTCGCCTCCGCGCCCACCGCGTCGGCGCTCTGCGCGTCCCGAAGATCGACGACCTCGAAGGCGGCGAGCCGATCGCGTACCCAGGATGCCAGCTCCTCTCGCATCGGCATCAGGCCGTTGCCCGTGAGGTATGCGCGTGCTCCGTACACTTCGTGTGCCGCCGCCACGGCGGCGAGGACACCCAGGTTGTCCTCCCACATGTCATTGAGATAGCCGCCCCCGAGCACGTGGATCGTGCTCGCGCGCGTCAGAGTGACGAGTCCCTCATCGAATCGGGGGGAGCCGTGCTGCTTGATGAGCCGCTCGATGCGCGCACGATCCTTGATGGCGTCGTGGGTCTCGCTCGTATGCGCGAGTTCCCACAGCGTGTTCGTCACACGCAGCCGCGGATGAGTGTCGGCGAAGAAGTGCACAGCCCTCCCCGGCTGCGGGCAGTCGAGCCACACCTCGTCGTCCGGGTGCTCCTGCGCCAGGAAGTCGAGCCAGGCGCGGGTGAGGAACTCGTCACCGAAGTTCGGAAGGCCCGCCGTGGAGACGAGGTAGCGCACGGCGGGCGGCTCCGCGTCCTCGGGAGTGCGGCGGAATCGTCCAAAGAACCTCATCGCCCCCATCGTTGCATTGACGGCACCTTCGGGCGAACGCCTCGCGGAGATCGCCGACAACTGACTACGCGTTGTCGGCGTTGTACTGCGCGATGACCTCGTCGATCGGCCCGTCCATCACGAGGCGGTGCTCGCGGATGTAGAGGCCGCGCGTGCAGAAGCGCTGCAGGTCGCGCTCGTTGTGGCTCACGAAGAAGAGCGTGCGTCCCTCCGAGAGCAGCTCGTCGATGCGGGCGTAGCACTTGGCCCGGAAGGCCTTGTCGCCCACCGCCAGCACCTCGTCGACGAGGAGGATCGGCTCGTCCAGCTGCGAGACGACGGCGAAGGCCAGGCGCACCTTCATGCCGTTCGAGAGGTGCTTGTAGGGGGTGTCCTGGAACTCCTCCAGCTCGGAGAACGCGATGATCTCGTCGTAGCGCGCCGAGACCTCCGTGCGCGTCATGCCGTGCAGGCCCGAGGTGAGGCGCACGTTCTCGCGCACCGTCAGGTCGCCGACGAAACCGCCCGTGAGCTCGATCAGCGGCGCCACTCCCCCGTTCACGCGCACCCGGCCCTCGTCGGGCAGCAGCACGCCGGCGACGAGCTTCA
Organism: Microbacterium sp. FG3; assembly: GCF_057809335.1. NCBI lineage: Bacteria > Bacillati > Actinomycetota > Actinomycetes > Micrococcales > Microbacteriaceae > Microbacterium > Microbacterium sp. FG3. Next base: position 6,864 of record NZ_JBMDJT010000028.1, read on the forward strand.
GCAGGGTCGACTTGCCCTGGCCGTTGCGCCCGATCACGCCGATCGACTCCCCCGGCTTCACCGAGAAGGACACGTCGCGCAGCGCCCAGAACTCGCCCTTGGGCATGCGGCGGCGGGCACCCGCGAACAGCGATTTGATGCTGCGCCGCCCGCGCCGGTTGCGCCGGAATCGCACGCCGAGGCCCGTCACCTCGATCGCGTTCTCGCTGCCCTGCTCCGCCATCACAGCTCCTTCAGCACCGGACGCTCGAGGGCGCGGAACGTCAGCACGCCCGCGCCGAGCACGATGAGGCTCAGCAGCACGCTCCCGATCACCGCCGGCATGTCCCACTGGTCGGGGAAGAACCCGACCCGGTACATCGTGAAGATGCCGGCGAGCGGATTGGCGATCTCGAGCCAGCCGAACCCGTCGGGCAGGTCCTTCACGCTGTAGATGATCGGCGAGGCGTAGAAGAGCGCGCGCAGGATGAGGCGGGTCGTGCGCTCCAGGTCGCTGAACAGCACGCACAGCGGCGCCACGATGAGGCCGAGCCCCACGAGCAGCGCGAGCTGGACGAGGATCGCGACGGGGAACCACAGCAGCCCCCATCCCACCGTCGCCCCGCCCCAGATCGCGAAGACGGCGAGCACCGGCAGCGAGCAGAGGAACTCCACACCCTTCGACACCACGATCCGGCCGATCCAGATCGAGCGCGGGATCGACGTGGAGCGCACGAGCTTCGCGTCCTTGCTGAACGCCTTCGTGAAGTCGCCGACGGCGGCGTTGAACCACGCCCACGGCAGCAGCGCCGCGATGAGGAAGACGATGTACGGTTCCTCGCCGACCGAGCGGTGGAAGATCTGCGTGAAGACGAACCAGTAGATCGCGCTCATGATGAGCGGATCGAGCACGCTCCACAGGTACCCGAGCCAGCTGGTCGCGTAGCGCACGCGCAGGTCGCGAGCCGACAGCAGCCAGAGCGAGTGCGCGTAGCGGCGCAGGGATCGCGGCGCTCCCGCTCGTGTGGCTGTCACCGGCTCCTCCCACGCCCCGCTTCAGAGCAGAGGACGTTCATTTCGCGACGGCGAGCGAGGGATAGGTCACCTTCGGATTGAATCCCGCACCGGCCAGCCACTTCCTCGCGAGCTTCAGCCGCAGCTTCAGCGGCACCCGCCCGCGGTGCAGACTGACGAGAAGGCGAGCCCCGAACTCCAGGTAATAGAGGATGCCGCGGTGGTGCAGCTGATAGGACGCCTCGTTGCGCACGCCATACTCGAACTTCCACAGGCTCTTCTCGTCGACCATGGCGAAGTTCACGCCGCGGTTCTCGCCCATGTCGTGGACGACCACGCTGTCGAGCACCTGCACGCCAGGGCACACGCGGGTCAGTCGCAGAGTGTACTCACGGTCGTCGAACCAGATGAAGTACTCCCGATACGGCAGACCGTACTCGGCGATCGCCCAGCGCGGAATCAGCACGGAGACGAACGAGCAGGCCGTCACCATGACGTTCCGCTGGCCCTTCACCAGCAGCCGCCCCCAGTCCCACGTGGGCAGCGGGTTGTTCATCTCACAGATGTTCCCGTCCGTGAACTCGACCACGGAGCATGCGAAGGGCACGTCGCCGCCGAGCTCGTCAACCGCCTCCTCGAAGCCACGCACCATGTTCGCGAGGGCCTCGGGCTTGGGGTAGCAGTCGTCATCCATGATCCAGACGTGATCGGCGCCCGTCGCATAGCCGCGCTGCATCCCCTCGGCGAATCCGCCGGCTCCGCCGGAGTTCCGCTCCATCGTGACGACTTCGACGGGAACGGACGAAGCGAGGCCAGCGAGATACTCCCGTGTCCCGTCCGTGGATGCGTTGTCGACGAGGATGAGCTTCTCGACAGGATGGGTCTGCGCCTCGATCGACGCGATCACCGTCTTGAGCTTCTCGAGGCGATTGAACGTGACCACCACTGCAGCGACCGTCACCACGAGCGGGCCTCCTTTGCAAACCATTGACTGGCGGTCTCGTGCGCCAGCAGCGCCTTCTCCGCCTCCCGCTCCGCACGCCACAGCTCGCGACGCGCGGATTCGTCGTCCGCGAACCTCGCGACGAGCCGGCCCAGCTCCGCGGCCGCCCGGTGCACGTTCCTCGAGACGAGCGCGTACTCCGGGATGATGTCGGCCTGAGCCCCCACGTTCGTGGAGACGACGGGAACCCCGTGCGCCAGCGCCTCGAGAGTGGTCAGCGTCAGCCCTTCGTTGTGCGAGGGGATGACGAGAAGGTGCGCCTGCTCAAGCGTCTGAGAGACGGGAACGCTCGAGTCGCGCCGGGCGATGTCCTGGACGCCCGATCGTCGAGCCAGCTCGTCGACCCACGACGCCATCTCGCCGTCGCCGTGGATGATGAACCGCATGCTGCCGGCGCGTCCCCGCAGGCGGCGAGCCATCGCGACGAACACCTCAGGTGCCTTCTGCCGAGCCATCCGACCGATGAAGGCCACGGTGAAGGGGTCGTCAGCACGACGTTCACGGAACGCCGCTTCCTTGATCTCCACCGTGAGGCCGGCGAGCGGAGCCATCACGACCTTGTCCGCGTCGATGCGCTGCGTCTCGATCATCCACTTCCGCAAGGTGGGTGAGATGACGTGATGCGTGGTGATGACCTCTTCGACGAGGGCGCTGCTCACCGGGTATCCACCGCCGCGGTACTCCACGATGTGGGTCGAATCGATGATCGGGATGGCAGGCCGGGAGCGCGCGATCCAGTGGAGGCGGTCGTACAGCCACTGATTATGGTGAACGACGACCGCGCGCACGTCGAACGTGCGCAACAGCCCGCGCAGGAGCTCCTCGACACCCGGCGTCTGGGACACCGCGGTGGGCTCGGAGAAGGGGATGATCAGAGCGCCGTCCAGCTCCGCTCGGGCGATCCAAGGCTGATCCGAGTCCCGATTGGTCAGCACGATCGGAAGGAAGCCGGCCTCCTTGACGAGCCGCACTGTCTCGAACGCCCATCGTTCTGCGCCGCCGAGCTCGAACCAATGCAACCCCAGGATGACGGCCGGAACGGCGCCCTCCGGTGCCGGAGCGGCAAGGACGATGCGCGAGTCCTCGTGCTTCCCGCCGGGCTGGAACTCGGCCTCGTAGTCACGGCGAGGCGCGGGTCTGTGCAACGAGCGGCGGTGACGAAGCAGCTCGAGATCGCGCAACTCGTCGTAGAGAAGCGGGGTGCGCGCGCGCACCGCGCGCAGTGCCCGGCGAACCGGGCTGGTCGAGAAGTCGCGTGGCGGATCGACCTTGAGCACATCATCGTGCGAGATGTGCAGGTGCCGCGTCGTCAGGGAGGCGAGCTCGCGCGAGGCCGCCTCCGCCTGAATCGGCGCGCGGCTCTCCTGCTCGACGGTGCTCGCAATCCTGATGGTGTACTCCCGGGCACGGTACACGCGTGACATACCGTGAAACGTCGAGTCGTCCGTCGTGCGCGGCGGAACGTGCCAGCCGCCCGCGTAGCTGTGCACGGTGAGCTCGCGCCCCGGAGCCATGAGCGCATGGAAGTTCAGCGCCCCCACGAGCAGCCGTCGCTGTCGTGTCGAGAGGTCCTCGGGCAGCTCACCTGAATCAACGAGGCGGAAGAGGGCCGGATGGCCGAGCACGTTCTCAAGGATCACAGCGGGGCGGTCTCTCGTTCTGCTGTCTTACGGGGACGTCGGGGACCTAGCGAGCGTACCAGCGGGCGCCTCCCAGCTGGCCCCATGGGGTCGTCGGACTAGGATGGATCGGCCCCTGACGGGGTCCGTCCCATTTCCGCCCCGAGGAGGGCAATGTCACGACTGTCTCCTGAGCTCCCGAGTCTCGAGGAGCCCGGACGCAGCATCGGTCTGCTCGACGTCTTCCGTCGCAGCTACCTGCTGTCGCTGATCGTCCGGAAGGAAGTCCAGATCCGCTACCGGGGCTCCGTGCTCGGCTGGATCTGGTCCTACGTCAAGCCGCTCGTCCAGTTCGTGGTGTTCTACGTCGCGATCGGCGTCTTCCTGGGCATGAACGGCCGAGTCGACTACTTCCCGATCTACCTCCTCTCCGGCATCACGGTCGTGACGTTCTTCAATGAGGCCTTCGCGAACAGCACCCGGTCCCTCGTGGACAACGCGGCACTGATCAAGAAGATCTACCTGCCGCGCGAGGTCTTCCCGGTCTCGAGCGTGCTGATCGCAGCCGTGAACGCCCTGCCGCAGATCGTCGTGGTCGTGATCATCGCGATCTTCTTCGGCTGGGCGCCCTCCCTCCTTCAGATCGCCGCCGTCCTCCTCGCGCTCCTCATCGTGTCCGTGCTGGCGACGGGGCTCGGGCTGCTCTTCGGCGCCGTGAACGTGACCTTCCGGGATGCCCAGAGCTTCGTCGAGATCATCACCATGTGCGCGGTGTGGGCATCGCCCGTGATGTACGAGTGGGTCATGGTGGCTGATGCAGCGCCCGGGTGGTTCTTCGACCTCTACCGCCTGAACCCGATCACTCCCGCTGTGGAGCTCGTCCACTTCGGCATCTGGTTCCCCCTCGACCCTGCCGGGGCGCAGATGCTGCCCAACCTCTGGATCTTCGCCGGCATCGCATTGGTCGTCTCGCTCACCGTGCTGGCAATCGGCCAGTTCGCGTTCCGTCGCCTGGAGGGTCGTTTTGCCCAGGATCTCTGACTCCGCGTCCCCGAGCATCATCGTCGAAGACGTCTGCAAGGACTTCAGACTGCGGCACACGCACTCCATCAAGGAGACGGTTCTGGCAGCGGCGCGACGCAAGCCCCTGACCACCAACTTCCGCGCGCTGGACGGCGTCTCGTTCTCGATCGCACCGGGCGAGGCGGTCGCGCTTCTCGGGTTCAACGGATCCGGCAAGTCGACCACGCTCAAGATGATCTCCGGCGTGCTCAAGCCGGACTCCGGCCGCGTCCTGACCAGGGGACGCGTGGCGGGCCTCATCGAGGTCGGAGCCGGCTTCCATCCCGACCTGTCGGGGCGGGAGAACGTGTTCCTCAATGCGGCGATTCTCGGTATGACCAGGAAGGAAACCGAGGAGCGCTTCGACGAGATCGTGGCGTTCAGCGAGATCGAGCAGTTCATCGACACCGAGGTCAAGCACTATTCCTCGGGGATGTTCCTCCGGCTCGCCTTCTCGGTCGCGATCCACACCGAGGTGGACATCCTTCTCATCGACGAGATCCTGTCGGTCGGCGACGAGCCGTTCCAGCGCAAGTGTCTGGAGCGGATCCGTCGAATGCATGCGGAGGGCAAGACCCTCGTCGTCGTGAGTCACGACCTGGACATGGTCTCGCAGCTCTGCGACCGCGGCATCTTCCTGAAGAACGGCAAGGTCGAGTTCGACGGCGACAGCGCGACGGCCGTCGAGCGCATGCGCGCGTAGCGCGCACGGGGCGGCTGTGTCAGCGCAGCTCGCCGCACTGGTCGATGCGGTACAGCGAGGTCTCGCCGTCGGTGGCCACGCGTGCGAACAGCCCCGCTTCCACGGCCGCGTGCGGGCCCGGGAAGTGATTCCCCGCCGGGTCTCCCCCGCCGAAGGCATGCGGGTTGTAGAGGACGTAGCGCACACGGAGCTCGTCGAGTGCCGCGCAGACCGCGGGATTGTGCTCGATCTCCTGCAGCCGCCATGCCAGTTCCTGCCGCGCCGCGTCCCACTGTCCGTTGACATGCGGGAACACCGGCTCGCGTGAACCGTAGAGCTGGGAAAGAGCGCTGCCGTCCCATGGGTCGCCCAGCAGCCGCTGGTCCGCAGGCACGTGGCCCGGGACGATATCTTCCATGAAGTCGACCTGCCTCGTCGACACGATCTGCGATTGTGCGCTCTCCGCCGGCTGATGGAAGACCGATCCCACGGAGGAGGTCACTCCGCTGGACGCGAGGCCGACGAGCGAGGCAACCGCCGTCAGTCCGCCCACGAGAAGCGCCGCGCGCCCGACCAACCGGGGCTTGCGCCGCGGAAACAGCGCCGCGAGTGCTCGCCCCGCTGCGAGCACGCCCATCGCAGCGAGTGGGACTGCGAGCACGGGGAGGGCAGCCGCAAGGCGGAAGCGGTCCTTGTACCAGACGCCCGTGAGCAGCTTGGTGACGACGTCATCGGAACCGGCTGCGAGCACGAACAGCGCTGCCGCGAGGAGGTACGACACGACGATCCATCGCATATGACGGGCGCGCATCGCGATCGCGAGACCGGCGAGCACGACAAGCGAAAGCAGCACGGGGACTGCCGTGATCGTGCCGTCGACGCCCGTCATCCCGCGCAGGAGAACGACCTGGACGGCGCCGTCCCAGATGGTCTGCACGGCCCGCGCCTGCGGGCCACTGAGCCGTTCCTCGAGCGGCTCGTCGAAGAGGCCGAGACCGAAGACGGCGTACCCGAAGGCGGCGATCGAGAGCGCGATGCCCCCCGCGCCGAGCCATGCCGCCACGCGCACCGCTCGTCGGCGGGTCGCGCCACCGCTCCGCCAGGCGGCCAGGAACGCGGCGGCGAGTCTCCAGAGCAGCAGGGGCGCAACGAGAAGAAGCCAGGTGGGCAGGACGCGCGGATGAGCGAGGCCGACCGCGACGAGCACGATGATCAGTGCGGCCGCGCCGACTATCCAGGCGCGGGCACGGCTCGCCGGGTGTGCGGTCCCGACCGCGCGAACCACGAGCACCGTCATCGCGACGGCCGCCGGCAAGAGCGCATATGCCAGCGCCGTCGGGTAGATCGTCCCCCACGTCAGCAGGCCGGACGGAAACCAGGCGAAGGAGACCGCCAGCGGCATCGCGATCGCCGCCGCTGCACGGTGGGGCACCAGCAGCTGCGTCAGCCAGGCGATTCCCGGCAGCCACACGGCGCCGACCATCGCGAGCCAGGCGGCGTTGAACGCCACGGGCACCGTGGTGCCGCTGAGCTGCGCCGTCATCGCAGCCAGCTCGTGCCAGGCCGACGGGTAGTACGCCAGGCCCGTGTTCACCGGTTCGATGAGTGCGCGGAGCGTCAGCGGCGACGCCGAGAACCCGTCGAGAATGGCCGCCGTCGCCGAGAGGTGGAAGACGTTGTCGTACGTCTGCGAGATGCGGTCGGGATCAGGAACCGCCCAGAATGTGAGGAGCGCCGACGCGAGGAGCGAGAGCGCCCACGGCACCGCCAGACGCGCCACCGCGGGAAGCGCCGAGCGCTCGAGCCGGGGCACGGCGCGACGCGCTGCGAAAGCCAGGGCGCCGCCGGCGGCCATCACCGGAAGCGTCTGCCACGCATGGAACGGCAGCCCGCATGCGCCGAAGACCACCGCCGCGACACCCCAGACGCACACGCTGGCCGGGCCCGCGAGCGCGAGCCTGGTCAGCACACCGAGCGGGAGCGGTGCCGTCACGGCAAGTCCGGGGCCGACGGCCAGCATCATCGCGCAGAGGATCGCGGGAACCGCGTCGACCCACGTCACGGCGCGACCACAGCGAAGAGTCGCTCGGGCACGAGACCGATTCTACGGCCGGGACACCGGACACCGAGGTCGCCGCCGGTCATCGCAGCCCAACCTGGCTTCGCAGCGCATCGGCGAGTGTGGCCGCGTAGGTCGCGGTGAGATGATCGTGGTCGAGGTAGACCGCGATGTTCCCGATGGCCGCCTCGCAGCGCTCACCGGGGCACAGCCACGGCGTGAAATCGACCGGGACGATGGGCAATCCGGCTGCGATCGCCGGGTTCTCGTCTGCGAGCACGTCACTGCGCGGACGGGAGCAGTCGTCCCGCTCGTCGACGGCGCACTCGTACATGTCCTCGGTGAACCGAGGATTGTCGCGGACGCCCCACACATCGATGCCGGCCGAGGTCAGCCGCTGCAGCGCCACGTCGGTGCCATCGAAGACGGTCTCCTCGTTCGAATCGGGGACCGCGGCCGTCACGACCGTCATCGCCGCGTCGGGGCGCACGTCGAGCGTGTAGTCCAGTGCGGCCTCCCGCCAGGCCTCACAGGCGGGGTCCTCGTTGGGCCGCACACCCACGGCGCACCCACCCTGCAGCACGGCGACGACACCCCATCCCTCCTCCTCGGCGATGGGGAGAAGCGCTCCCATCATCTGCTGACTGTGCGAGTCACCGATGACGACGATGAGACGCTCCGCCTGCGTCGCCCCCGTGGTCTGCAGGCAGGCGTGCCTGAGTGCGGCCGCTTCGGGGCGGAGTTCGCCGCGGCACGGGCCGTCCAGCGCCACCCACTCGTCCTCGAGCGCCGACGGCGCCGGCAGCAGGGGCTGCTCGTCCACCGAGTACTCCACCTGCCCGTTGGACACCACCGCCGCTCCGGGATAACCGCCCGTCTCCGTCTCAGCAGCCTCGACGGCCGCGCGCGTCTGCGCCTGCGTGATCGCCTGCCACGGAGCGGCAACCCCCGCGACCAACGCGATGCTGACGACGATGACGGCGGCGTTGCCCCAGGCGCCGGCGCTCGCTCGCGGATACCGGCCCAGCGGCTGCTCCACCGCGGCGGCGAGCACCCACGCCGCCCCGATCGACAACACGACGATCAGCAGACCATCGAGCACGCCGACGCTCGAGGTCTCGTTGCCGTTCCTCCAGAAGACGAGCACAGGCCAATGCACGAGGTACAGCGCGTACGCGCGCTTCCCCAGCCAGAGCAGCGGCGGCGATGCCAGCATGCGCCCGGGGCCGGGCGCCGAGTAGTCGGACCCGGCGAGGATCACGAGCGCGGTGCAGATCACCGGCCAGAGGGCAAGGTACCCGGGGAACCCGCCTCGGACGTCCAGCACCAGCCCGCAGACCGCGATCCCCACCAGACCGACCCACGCCGCCGCGACGCGCACTGCCCGTGGCATCCGAACATGGGGAAGCGCGAGAGCCACGAGCGTGCCGGCGGCGAACTCCCACAGGCGCGTGCGGGTGTCGAAGTACGCGAGCTCCTGATGCGCGGCCGTCTCCCAGACCGAGAACGCCAGCGAGGCGACGAAGATGGTCCCGAACAGCACCGCGAAGACGACGGTCGGCCGTCGTCGCAGCGCTCGCGCGAGCAGCGCTCCGACGGCGAAGACGAGCGGCCAGAGCAGGAACACCTGCCCCTGCACGGACAGCGACCAGAAGTGCTGCAGCGGGGAGGGCAGGGACTGATCCCGGGCGTAGTAGTCGACCTCTGCCGCAGCCAGCGCCCAGTTCTCGACGTAGAAGAGCGACGCCCACCCCTCGCGCCACATCGCCGGCCACGTCGTCGGCGGAAGAAACGCCCACGCGGCTGCGAGAGTCCCCGCGATCGTGACCGCCGCGGCCGGCAGCAGGCGGCGGAACCGACGCAACCAGAACGCGCGGAGTTCGAGTGCACCACCTCGCTCGACGCGCCGCGTGAAGCTCAGCGTCAGGAAGAAGGCGGAGATCATGAGGAATACGTCGACACCGCCGGAGACGCGATCGCCCCAGACGTGGTACCCCACGACGAGCAGGACGGCGAGAGCGCGCAGACCGTCGATGTCCGCGCGATAGGCGCCTTGCTGCTCCTGTTGCGTGTGGCCGCTCCTTCTCCGTCTCCGTACGGTCGGTGGGCTCTCGATGCTGGCAGTCACGCGTCAGTCGTCGGAGCCGCCGAACTCGTTGCGCCACATCGACAGCGCCGATCCGATGGCCATGTGCATGTCGAGGTACTGGTACGTGCCCAGGCGCCCGCCGAAGTGCACGTTCTTCTCGCCCTTGGCGAGCTCGCGGTACGCCAGCAGGCCCTTGCGGTCCTCGTCGGTGTTGACGGGGTAGTAGGGCTCGTCGTCGCGCGTGGCGAAGCGCGAGAACTCGCGCATGATGACCGTCTTGTCCGTCGGGTAGACGTCCTTGCGCTCCGGGTGGAAGTGCTTGAACTCGTGGATGCGCGTGAACGGCACGTCCGGGTCCGGGTAGTTCATGACCGGGGTGCCCTGGAAGTCGCCGACGTTCAGCACCTCCTCCTCGAAGTCGAGCGTGCGCCAGCTGAGGGCGCCCTCGGCGTAGTCGAAGTAGCGATCCACCGGCCCGGTGTAGACGACGGGCAGCTGCCCGACGACGGCCTTCTTGCTGAGCGGCTGCGACTCGTCGAAGAAGTCGACGTTCAGCTTCACCTCGATGTTGGGGTGGTCGGCCATCCGCTCGAGCCACGCCGTGTAGCCGTCGGTCGGCAGGCCCTCGTACGTGTCGTTGAAGTACCGGTTGTCGTAGTTGTAGCGCACGGGCAGGCGGCTGACGATGTCGCCCGACAGCTTCTCGGGCGAGGTCTGCCACTGCTTGGCGGTGTAGTGCGCGAAGAACGCCTCGAACAGCGGGCGACCCACGAGCGCGATGCCCTTCTCGTAGAAGTTGCGCGCGGTCTTCACATCGAACTCGCCCGCCTGCTCCTTCACGAGCGCCCGCGCCTCGTCGGGCGTGTACGCCGCCTGGAAGAACTGGTTGATCGTGTGCAGGTTGACGGGAAGCGCGAACACCTGGCCCTTGTGCGTGGAGTACACGCGGTGCACGTAGTTCGTGAAGGTCGTGAACCGGTTGACGTACTCCCACACGCTCTCGTTCGAGGTGTGGAACAGGTGCGCGCCGTACCGGTGCACCTCGATCCCGGTCTCGGGCTCGGCCTCGCTGTAGGCGTTGCCGCCGATGTGGTGACGGCGCTCGATCACAGTGACCTTGCGGCCGGCCTGCGCGGCCCGTTCGGCGATGGTGAGTCCGAAGAAGCCGGACCCGACGACGAGGAGATCAGTCATGTGGTCCATTCTCTCAGGGGCTATCTGGATTCCCTGACAGCCAGAGGCAGACCGGTTCACGGCGGCTACGAGCGCTCGGACACGCGGCATCCCGGGGCGGGGCGGGATGATACACATCTGTCACACTGGTTTCCATGCGTCGCATGCACACGGGGTCCCGCTTCCCGCGCCTCACCCTCGGCCTCATCGCCATCGCGGGCGTCACGGTCGCCTTGATCCCCGCCCAGGCCGTCGCGGCGACGGAACCGACGCCGGCCCCGTCCGCGACGGCGGCTCCCTCGCCGACGCCCGAGCATGAGCCGACGCCGGAGCCGCGCGAATCGCCCCTGCCGGACGAGACGGTGGAACCCACCCCTGTCCCCGCCCCGACGGAGACGCAGGCGCCCGCGGAGGGCCGGGCCCTCACGCAGGACGAGCTCGACATGCTCGGGCGCGATTCCACCCCCGATGAGGCTGTCGTCGAGGAGGGCGCCGACACCGCGTTCCGCACCAAGTCCCTCGTGGGCTGGAACCCAGGCAACATCATCTCGGACGCCGTCTTCTACAACGGCTGGACGATGTCGGCGGCTCAGGTGCAGTCCTTCCTCAACGGCAAGGTCTCGAGGTGCGAGGCGGGCTATGTCTGCCTCAAGGACTACCGCCAGAGCACGCCGACTCGTACGGCTGACAGGTACTGCCCTGCAACCTACTCGGGAGCAGCGAACGAGTCGGCCGCCACGATCATCGCGAAGGTCGCACAGGCCTGCGGCATCAACCCGCAGGTGCTCATCGTCATGCTGCAGAAGGAACAGGGCCTCGTCACGCACGTGTGGCCGAGCGACTGGCGCTACACGATCGCCATGGGCATGGCCTGCCCCGACACTGCCCCGTGCGACGAGCGGTATCACGGCTTCTTCAACCAGGTCTACGGCGCGGCGCGGCAGCTGAAGGTCTACGGGCTCAGCAGCGGGTTCCGACACAACGCGGGCCAGACAGTTGACCTCCGCTACCATCCCAACACCGCCTGCGGCTCGAGCCGCGTCTACATCGAGAACAAGGCGACGGCTGCGCTGTACAACTACACGCCGTACCAGCCGAACCGGGCGGCGCTGAACGCGGGCTACGGCGAGGGCGACGCCTGCTCGGCCTACGGCAACCGAAACTTCTACAACTACTTCACCGATTGGTTCGGGAGCACCAAGGGCACCCCTGTGCACGGGGCATTCACGACCTTCTGGAATGCGAACGGCGGATCCAGTGGGTGGATCGGGTCGCCAACCGCCGCGGCGGTCGCTATCACGGGCGGGGTCTCCCAGCGCTTCTCCGGCGCCGACCTGTTCGTCAAGGACGGCGGAGCCGTACAGGCCGTTACCGGACGTATTCGCGATGAGTTCCGAACCGTGGGCACGGTCTCCAGCGGGCTGGGCTGGCCGACGAGCTCGGAGGTCGCCGTTTCGGGTGGCTCATACCAGGACTTCGAGGGCGGGCGTATCTACCGTCGCCCGGACGGCCCGGCCTATGCCGTCGCGGCTCCGATGTTTGCCAAGCATGAAGAGGTCGGCAACATCTTCCGTGAGTACGGATGGCCGAAGAATCGCGCGTACCGTGCGGGCACCGGCTCTCGTCAGGACTTCGACGGTGGCAGCTTCTTCCAGCAGGGCACGAACGTCTTCCCGCTGAAGGCGGACATCACCGCCGTCTACGACGATCTGGGAGGTCCGTGGGGAGGCGTGGGTATGCCAACGTCGCCGGAGGTCCCCGACTCGACCCGTTCACACGTCTCACTCACATTCGGGTGGATTCAACGGACCCCTCAAGGCTTCATCACCGTCGCGGGCGGCATAGGCAGCGCGTACGCGAAGATGGGAGGCGGAAGCGGCCCGCTCGGCGCCCCGATCTCGGGCGAGCAGCCGAGTGGTGATGGCTCTCGATCACTGCAGCGCTTCGCGAACGGGACCATGTACTGGTCCGGCGCGGGAACCTTCGCCGTGACGGATATGGCGCAGGCGCTCGCAAGGTACGGTGGTGTCGAGTCGCTCGGGTATCCGACGTCTGACCAGCGCGAGGATGGCGACCGCCTGTCCCAGTCGTTCGGATCGGTCACACTCACCGTCGGCCCGAACGGCAGCGGAATGGTGAAGGGTGTGATCAACCGCACGTACACCGCCGCAGGTGGGATCTCAAGCCTCCTCGGCACGGCGACGTCCGGTGAGTACAGCCAAGGCGCTGCCATCGTGCAGAACTTCGAGGGCGGCCGCATCTACTGCAGTCCCACGGCCACGGTTATTGTGCCGAACGCCCTCATCAAGCACCTCGACGCCGCAGGCGGTGCCGCTGGGAGGCTCGGCGTTCCGATCACTTCCGCCACACAGTCTGCGGGTGTCTGGCAGCAGCAGTTCGCAGGCGGATTCGTCGCGGCGAGCGCCGATGGCCGCACGGGAGCGCCGATCGTCGGCGTCTCGGCACGAGTCTTCGCGAACGCCGGCGGTGTGGCGACCCTCGGCGCACCGTTGGGGGCTGAATCCCGCAAGTCCTTCGGCTGGGAACAGAGGTTCGCGAACGGGACGGTCTTCGTCCCGCTCGATTACCCCGCATCCGCAGTGGTCGGGGCGATCCACGAGGCGTTCCTCGACGGCGACACCGCCTACCACGGTGTCCCGACGGGTGCCCGATCCGGATCCGAGCCGAACTGGGTCCAGCGGTTCACGAACACGACGTTCTACGCGAACGCGAGCGGCACGCTCATCACCCGCGGCGTGGTGCGTCGCACCTATGACGCCGCCGGCGCCGAGGCCGGACCGCTGGGGTGGCCGCTCAACAACGAGAAGGCGGTGCTCGACGGCTATCGCCAGGAGTTCCAGGACGGGTCGGTCTATGTCTGGCCGGGCGGCTCGCATGTGGTTCGCGGCGCCATCGGTCGCCACTATCGGTCGCTCGGCGGCGAGAGCGGCTCCCTCGGCTGGCCGACCTCCGACGAGATGCAGGGAGACGGTGTGTGGACCCAGCGCTTCCAGCATGGAACGATCGTCCTCGACCCAGCGCGCGGGTTCTCCGTCCGCTGAGGTCGGGTGTCCGACGCGATAGACTGGCGTAACCATGACGGAACCGGACCTTCCTGTACTCGTACTCGTTCCGGCATGGAATGAGGAGAGGAACGTCGGCACGACGGTCCGTGAGATCCTCGCGCTCGACGAGGACTATCACGTCGTGGTAATCGATGACGGTTCGACGGACGCGACCAGGACCGTGGCTCGCGAGGCCGGCGCGACGGTCCTGTCGCTCCCGTTCAATCTCGGGGTTGGCGGCGCCATGCGCACGGGCTTCGCCTATGCGCAGCGAATGGGCTACCAACGGGCGATCCAGGTGGACGCCGACGGTCAGCACAACCCCACCGATATCGCCCGCGTTCTGCAGGGCTTAGATGGCCACGACATATCCATCGGCGCCCGATTCGCAGATGTCGGCGATTACGAAGTCCGCGGTCCGCGCAAGTGGGCGATGGTGGTACTCGCAAAGGTCGTCTCCCGAGTGGCGAAGGCACGTCTGACGGACGTCACGAGCGGATTCCGAGCAGCGGGACCGAGGGCGATCGCCCAGTACGTGCAGTACTACCCCGAGGAGTATCTCGGAGACACCCTGGACTCGCTCGTCGCTGCGGTGCATGCCGGCCTCGCCGTGACACAGGTCCCGGTGGCAATGCGACCACGCATGCACGGGCGCCCCAGCCAAGGGCCGATCGGCGCGGCAATCTACTTGCTGCGCTCGGGCTTTGCTCTCGTACTCGCCGTTCTGAGGCGTCCGTGGACGCCTCGCAGCCAAGGAGATCCGGCATGATCCCGCTCATCGGCATCGCCGGATCCGTCGCAGTGCTGGGCATCGTGTTCTGGCTGCTGCTGACTCGACGACTGCGCGAGAAGTATGCCGCCCTGTGGGTGATCGTCTCCATCGCCGTCCTTCTTCTCGCATCCGCGCCAGGGCTCCTCTATGGACTGACCGACCTGCTCGGTGTCGAGCTGCCGGTGAACATGCTGTTCATCATGGCGATCGTGATGCTGGCAGGCGTCTGCCTGCATCTTTCACGTGAGCTGTCCCAGACCGAGGATGAGGCGCGACGGCTTGCGGAGGAAGTCGCCATTCTTCGCGCCCAGGGGGAGAAGCTCAGAGACGAGTTCGACGCGATGCGCGCGATCCTCGATGACCGCAGCTGACGAGAGCCGCCGCGGTGGGCTGGCATCCATCCTGTTCGCGACCGCGGTCGCTGGAGTCGTCGGCTACGCCATTCAGCTGCTGGTGCCACGGTTCAGTTCCACCGAGGTCTATGTCACATTCAGTGTGCTCTGGTCAGCGGTGTATCTGCTCGTGGCGGCCACCTCAGGGGTTCAGCAAGAGGTTGCGCGCGCGACGAGCTGGCGGCGTCGATCTGACGGATCGTGGCGGCGACTGGCCGCGCTCGCGTCGCTGAGCGCGCTCGTTCTCGGTGCGGTCGTGCTCACGCTCGGCGCCGTGCTCGGGGACCGCCTGTTCCCTTCGCATGCAGGCGAGCTCGTGGTCGCAGCCAGCGCGGCGGTCGGCGGATACGCGCTCGTCGCCGTGCTGAGTGGCGCGCTTTACGGGATCCAGCGACTTCGCGAAGCGGCGGTCCTCACCGTGAGCGATGTCACCCTCCGTGCCATCCTGATCTTCGCAGCCCTCACGCTCGGCGGCACAGTGGTCGCGCTCGCCTGGGCGACGGCGTTGCCGTTCGTGCTGTCGTTCCTCCTCGTGCTGGCGATCGTCCTCCGCCCCATCTCCCGCCACGCGTACGTGGACGCGGATCTGAGGTCACTCGTCCGCAACAGCGCCAAGACGCTGGGGGCGTCGATGGCGACCGGCGCTCTCGTCAGCGGTCTTCCGCTCTTCCTCGGGGCAGTCGACACTGGCCTGCACGAGACCGGACTGGCCGCGCTCATCCTCGTCCTCACCTTGACGCGGGCGCCGCTCGTGACGCCGCTGATGGCGATCCAGAGCTACCTCATCGTGCGCTTTCGCGATGAGCGCGGCCGAGGCCGCCTCTTGGCACGCTGGAGTACGCTCCTCGGCGCAGCGACGGCACTCCTGGCTGGCTGCGCCGCATGGCTCGGGCCGTGGGTGCTCGATACTCTGTACGACGCTCGATACAGCCTGCCAGCCCATGCGTTCGCGGCTGCCATCGTCAGCGCGGGCGCCACGGGTCTGATGTTCCTCGTGAGTCCGGGGCTTCTCGCCGCCGGGCGCCACAACGCCTACCTCGGCGGGTGGGCGACGGGCGCCCTCGCGCTCATCCTGGGCCTCGTCATCCCCCCAGCCCTCAACGTGGCGCTGGGCCTGAACGGCGTCCTCCTCGTACTCATCGTGGCTCCGCTGTCAGGATGCGCGGTGATGGGCTGGACGCTTCGACGCCGTAGCGCCGAGGCAACGCGACCGACCTGACACTCAGCGCTTGGCGAGCGCCTTCTCGAAGGACTTCAGGGTCTCGACTGCCGTCCTCTCCCAGGTGAAGCCCGCCGCACGCTCGAGGCCCCTCCGAGTGAGGTCGCCCCGCAGTCCGCGATCTCCGCACAGGCGCCGGATGACCGTTGCGAGCGACTCGTCCGAACGGGGGTCGAAGAACAGTGCGGCATCGCCTGCGACGAAACGATGCACACCGATATCGCTGAGGAGCACGGGGACGCCGACTGCCATCGCCTCGAGGGTCGGCAGCGAGAAACCTTCCGCGAGCGACGGGATCACCAGCGCTGTCGCCTGCTCGTACAGCGTCTTGACCTCTTCGTCGGAGACCCAACCGCGCAGGTCCACCCACTCGTCCATGCCGTTCTCGCGCACAACGGACTCAAGCGGGTCCTCTCCCCGCCCACCCGTGATGACCGCTCTCGGACGCTCTGCCTCG
This sequence comes from Microbacterium sp. FG3, assembly GCF_057809335.1. Taxonomy (NCBI): domain Bacteria; kingdom Bacillati; phylum Actinomycetota; class Actinomycetes; order Micrococcales; family Microbacteriaceae; genus Microbacterium; species Microbacterium sp. FG3. The sequence goes on from NZ_JBMDJT010000028.1 coordinate 23,449, forward strand.
GGAATCAAGGAGAGCGCGCGGACGATCGCACCCCAGTTCTTGTGCGGGCGCCGATTCCCCATCGCGAGGATCATCGGTGGCGCTGAGGACGACGACTCCCGGTCGACGACGGGCGGCACGCTCAGTCCCGCGAGCGGGATCACGTCCATCCGGCTCGGCTCGACACCCAGGTACTTTGTGATCTCGGCCGCCGAATCAGGGCTGATCGTGATGATCCTCGAGGCGTTGCGGGATGCGAGCTTCTCCATCCATTTCACCGGCTGCGTGTACAGCGGCGTGGACATGTACTCAGGGTGGCTCCAATAGAGCATGTCATGCATCGTCACCACGACCGGAATCCGAGTGTGAGCGGGTCCCAACGTCGCGGGAGAGTGGATCAGGTCGGCGCCGGCGGCCTCAGCCGCTCGCCCTACTCGCATGAGCTCACCCCACGCCCATACGAACCGGTTCTCCCCGCTGATCCCGGACTCGTGAATCCGCCCAGGGAACCACGAGAGGTCCAGCTCGGCACCTTCGCGACTGACGTACCCGATGTACTCGTGCCCACCGACCGCGGCGAGCGCACGATAGAGCTCGCGGGTGTAAGTCTCCATCCCGCCTTTGGTCCCGGTGTAGCTCAGGAGATCAACGAACACCCTGGCCATGAGCCTCTCCCTTCTGTTGCGCAGGAGACCGTTGCCGGACGCGCACCATGATCGGGCGCTCGATGAGCAGCCAGCTCAGCCAAGCGAGACCGAACGTGATGAGCCCCGTGAGCGCGAGATACACGGCCATCCCGTACTCGAGACCGCCGACCATCAGGACAAGTTGCTGCACCGGCCAGGCATAGATGTAGAACCCGTACGACACGTCATTGCGAGCGACCCACCGCGGCTGCGGAACGAACGTCGAGAGTGCCAACAAGCCGAGAGCGAGCAATGGTGCGGCCAGCTGTCCTCCCCACCCAGGGATGAGCCAGATAAGGACGCAGGCCAGGCCGAGCGCGGCCACTCCGACGACGCGACTCAACCCCCACCGTTCGACGACGAAATAGACCAGCGAGCCGCCGAGGAAGAAGGGGAGCAATTTCGCCAGCAATTCGAACCGCTCATCAAGTCCGAGTTCACGCGCTCGCTCGAGCTGGGCGTACGCGAGGACGCTCAGTCCGAAGAGAATCGCCACGAGGATCGGGGACCGACGGAACGCCGGCAGGAAGCCGACCGCCCAGATGATCAGATAACAGAGAAACTCGTAGTAGAGCGTCCAGAGCGAGCCATTCCATGCCTCCGGATACGGCACTTCGCTGAGCGACGCGCCGATCCCGTACTGCCGGACTTCGAGCAGGAGGTTCCCCCACACGTACTCGAGGGGTGTCGGGGCAGACGTGAGGTATCCGGCGAGCGACCCGTGCTGCAGGACCATCGCAATGGGCGCGAACACAGTGACGGTGACGAGCAGGACGCCGAGGAAGGCGGGATAGATGCGTGCGATCCTGTGAAGGAGATACTCTCCTGCGTCCGCTCTCAGGCGGCTTCTCGTGATCAGGAACCCGCTGATCACGAAGAAACCGGCGACTGCCCAGCCCCCGAGGTTCTCACCCTGAACGATCGGGCCGTGACCGCGCCCTGCGATATACCACGAGTGTGCGAAGAGCACCATCGCCGCGAGGACGAGGCGGAAGAGGTTGAGACTGTTCGCGCGATAGGGGTAAGGCGTGGGAGCAAACCAGGCGGGCGCCGTCACTTGAGGAGATTCCTCGCAGACATCTCCGACAATGACTGCTCGTAGCGGTCGCCCTCGACGGGCTCGGTGAGCACCCACTCGACGAATCGCTGCACGCCCTCGCGGAACGGCGTGCTCGGCTGGAAGCCGAGCGTCTCACGCAGGCGCGTGGTGTCAGCGACGTTGTGACGGATGTCACCGAGACGGTAGTTCCCGGACACACGCGTCGGAACCTCGGTGTCGAATGCGGCGAACAGCGCCTCGACGACTTCACGCACCGTCGTCTGAACGCCCGACCCCACGTTGAAGGTGCCGCCGGCCGCGGCCGGATGCGTGGCGCCGAGGAACGTCGCCTCCACGACGTCGTCGATGTACACGAAGTCGCGACTCTCCAGGCCGTCCTCGAAGATGTTGATCTCCTTGCCCTGACGGATCAGCGTGGAGAAGATCGACAGGATCCCCGTGTAGGGGTTCTTCAGGGACTGACCGGGACCGTAGACGTTCTGGTAGCGCATCGACACCGGCTCGATCCCGATCGTCGGAGCGACGGTCATCACGAGCGCCTCCTGCATCTGCTTCGTGATGCCGTACACGGAGGACGGATGCAGCTTCGCGTCCTCGTCGGTGGGAACGAGCTCGAGCTCGCCTTCGCCCGCCATGTGCACGTCGAAGTCCCCCGCCGCCATGTCGGCGTCGGCGCGATGCGCCGGGTAGACGGTGCGCCCGTCCTTCGTGCGGTACGCGCCCTCACCGTAGATCGAGCGCGACGACGCCACGACGATGCGCTTCACGCTGTGCGGCTCGTTCGCGAGCAGATCCAGCAGCTTCGCCGTGCCGCCGACGTTCGCCTCGGTGTAGCGGTCGATCTCGTACATCGACTGGCCGGTGCCGGTTTCCGCGGCGAGATGCACCACGACCGTGGCGCCCGCGAGCGCGGTGCGCAGATCGTCAACGGACGTGACGGACCCGCGTACGACGTTCGCCACCTCGGCGACCGATGCGAGCGACGGCGACGACGTCGCGGGGTCGTCGCCGTGAACCTGAGGGATCAATGCGTCCAGCACGGTGACGGAGTGCCCGGCCTCGCTGAACCGTCGTGCGAGCCGTGAGCCGATGAACCCCGCGCCGCCGGTGATCAGAACGTGTTCCGTCATGTGCAGTGAACTCCCAAGTGGTTCGATCGCCCGACGAGAGTCGAGGGCGTCAGAAGGCGAAGACGTGCGCCAGCGTCGATTCTATCCCCGCCCGATCTCCGTGCCTGATCACGCCGGGGAGCTCCGTGACACCGTGCAGCCGCGACATCAGCCGAAGGCGAGCGATGCGCGCCGTGCGCGTCCAGCCCTTCTCCGAGGAGAGGCGCCGTGCGAGCGCGTAGTAGTCCCGTTCATCCCGGAAGCGTCGACCATCGAGAAGCGTCTTCTGGGAAGCGCTGCCCCCGTGGCGTCGATACGAGAAAGCAGGCTGCGGGTTGTAGGCGAGCGTTCCGCCGTCGAAGGCGATGTCCATCAGCAACGCGAGATCCTGGATGATCGGCAGGCCGTCGCGGAAATCGATCCGGCGAAGCGTGTCGGTGCGGAACGTCAGTGACGGCCAGTAGAGCCAGTTGCCCCGGATCAGGCTGTTCGCCATCGCCTGACCGGTGAGCACCGCGATGTCGCGCCCGCGCCGAGGCGCGAGGAGCCGCTGCTTCACGCGGTCGGCGAGAGGCTCCGTCACCGCCCCGTGCTCGTCGATGACGACGACGCCCGGTTGAACGACGTCCGCGGACGGAACGGCGTCGATGGTGCGGCTGACAACCTGCAGGTAGCTCGGATGCATCAGGTCGTCGCAGCCGAGGATCGTGATGTACTCCCCCGTGGCGCGCCGGATCGCCTCGCGGTAGTTCTCCGTGATCCCGAGGTTGCGCTCATTGCGCACGTACGCGACGCGATCGTCCCCGAGCCGCGCGAACCACTCGGCGACGGAGTCGTCCGGATAGCAGTCATCGATCACTGTCATCCGCCAGTCGGTGATCGTCTGCGCGCGCACCGACTCCACGGTCTCGTACAAGAGCTCCGGCTCGCCCCAGAACGGGACGAAGATCTCTGGTGTCGTCATTGCTCAGCTCCTTCGCACGCCACCACTTCGTAGAGCCGCGATGGCCCCTCGCTGTCCACGAGCTCGACCGCGTCCGACGACTCGAGGTCCTCCAGCCCCGGGTACTCATGACGCCCGCGGTGCACCTCGAACGCTCCGAAGTCGAGCACATAGCCGACGTCGAGTCGGTCGATCGCGGCACACACCTCGTCTCCTGCCTCCGCCTCCCGCAGTCGCTCGTTCACGAGGTCGATGTCAGGGGTCGTCTGCATCAGCGCGTGAGGCATGAGCACCTCGCGGTCCGCGAGCGCGTACGCCATGGAAGCTCCGGTCCAAGGACTGCCGGCGATGGCGACATCCTCCGGGACGATGTCCTGCACGCGCTCGAGCAGTGCGCGCTCCCGAGGGCTCACGAGGGCCGAGTTCGGCCTCTCGTCGTACGTCTTCGCGGTGAATGCGACGGCCTCAGGCACGGGGCTCAGCGGACCCAGCTGCGTCCACGCCACGGCTCCGGCGATGGACAGCACCGCCAAGCTCGCGACGACCGCGCGGGACCACTGGGCGCCGCCGATTCCACGTGCCACCAGCGATGCGATCCCGCAGGCGCCGAGCGCTCCGAGCGGGACAACCGCGAGCGCGACCATGGCGGCGAGGCGCGGCTCATTGTTGTACCAGCTGCCCACCAGCGCGTCGCGGATGGTCTGCAGCGGCAGGGCGCCGGCGACGACGAACAGGAGAGCCGTGATCGCGTATGTCCCCAGCAGCGCGAAGCCGGCGGCACTGCGTCGAACGAGCGCCGTGACGACGCCCGCAACGACGAGCACCATCACGAGCGCGGCGGGTGTCGCGTACCAGAGCGCCCCTGTCATCACTTGAGTCAGCGACTCCGGAACCGTGCGGGTGATCGGCCATCCTCGAGCTTCGAGGGGCGGCCGCAGGACCTTCAGGAGCATCAGGCCGGCGCCCAGATAGACGACGACGCCGACCGCGACGATGACGCGGGTCCGAGCCGAGCCGGCGGCGAAGATGCGGGCGGCGCACGCGAGGAACGGCGGCAGCGACATCGCAAGCCAGGCGACGAACGCACCGGGGTGGGCCAGAGCGATCCCCCCAAGAACCGGCACGAGAACCAGCCAGTACTGCCAGCCGCGGGCCGGCTCTCGTCCGACGGCGACCCCGAGAGCGCGCGCGGTGACGGCGAGCGCCGCGGGCACGAGCGAGAGTCCCAGCTGGTAGGGGTACAGCACCCCGTACTCCATGAGGAGAATGGGGAAGACCGGCACGGCCGACGCAAGGATGCCCGCCGCAATCAATGCCGCGGGTCGGATGCCGACGATCACGCGCGTCAACAGGATTGCCCCCATCGGCCAGATGACCGCGGAGATCACGACGGTGACCGCGGACACAGCGACAGGGATGTCGGCCCCGCTGAGCTGCGCGACCAGCGACACGAGCGCGTGCCACGCGGCGGGGTAGAAGCCCGATGCGCCCGGGTTCGTCATCGCGCCGACGTCGAACGATGACGCCGAGCCGTTGTCGAGGATCCATCGAATCGCGTTCAGATGGAAGATGTTGTCGAAGGTCTGCGAGATGCGGTCAGGAGCCCCGAAGCAGATCAGCACCTGCACTGTCAGGAGCGCCGCGGCGATCACTACCGCGCTCCACGTCCAGATGGAACGGGTGGCTCGTTCTCTCCGACCGAACCTCCGGGTGAGGATCCCGACGATGATCGTGCCCGCCGCCGCGAGGACGAGAACGGGGAGGATCGACCAGGGAATGCCGACGATGGGCGCGATGACCGAAGTGCCCGCGATCACGGCGACCGCCGCCGCCGGGCTCAGCGCCACGGCGGAGTACCCGCGGAACCCTGCAGCCACCATCAGGGGCAACCCGACCACAGCGAGCACCCCGATCGTCGCGATGAGGGCCCATCCGAACTCGATCCACATACGTTCGCAGCACTCCCGATCGTCTCGATGCCGACCGAAGGCGGCAGTACAGGCTATCCGGATGGGCCTGTCGTACCTGAAACCCACCTGGATCCCCAGCGCTCGCGCAATGGTTGCGCCGCTGACGCGACAGCGTCGAGAACCCCGGTTGCCATCGGCGCCTATGGGAGGATTGACGACCATGAAGGGCATCATCCTCGCGGGCGGCTCGGGCACGCGTCTGCACCCCATCACCCTGGGCGTCTCGAAGCAGCTCGTGCCGGTCTACGACAAGCCGATGGTGTACTACCCGCTGTCGACGCTCATGCTCGCGGGCATCCGCGACATCCTCGTCATCACCACGCCGCACGACGCGGCCGGCTTCGAGCGCCTGCTCGGCGACGGGTCGCAGTTCGGCGTGAACCTGACGTTCGCCCAGCAGCCCTCGCCCGATGGCCTGGCGCAGGCGTTCACGATCGGCGCGGATTTCATCGGCGACGACAAGGTGGCCCTCGTCCTGGGCGACAACCTGCTCTACGGCCCGGGCCTCGGATCGCAGCTGAAGCGGTACGCCGACATCGACGGCGGCGCCGTGTTCGCCTACTGGGTGTCGAACCCCCGCGCGTACGGCGTGGTCGAGTTCGACGCCGAGGGCACCGCGGTGTCGCTCGAGGAGAAGCCGGCCGAGCCGAAGTCGAACTACGCCGTTCCCGGCCTGTACTTCTACGACAACGACGTCGTCGAGATCGCCAGGAACCTGCAGCCCTCCGCGCGCGGTGAGTACGAGATCACCGACGTGAACCGCGCCTACCTCGAGCGCGGCAAGCTGCAGGTGGAGGTGCTCCCCCGCGGCACGGCATGGCTCGACACCGGCACGTTCGACGACATGACCGACGCGGCCGACTACGTCCGCACGATCGAGCGCCGCACGGGCCTGAAGATCGGCGCGCCGGAGGAGATCGCATGGCGGCAGGGCTTCCTCACCGATGAGCAGCTGCGCGAGCGTGCGGAGAAGATGGTGAAGTCGGGGTACGGCGCGTACCTCCTCGAGATTCTGGAGCGTGGTCGCTGATGGCGAAGCTGCTGGTCACCGGCGGGGCCGGATTCATCGGTTCGAACTTCGTCCACCACGTGGTGGCGCACACGGACCACACGGTCACGGTGCTCGACAAGCTCACCTACGCGGGCAACCGCGATTCGGTCGCAGGGCTCCCGGAGGACCGGGTGCGGCTGGTCGTCGGCGACATCGCCGACGCCGAGCTGGTCGACGGGCTGTTCTCCGACGCCGACGCCGTGGTGCACTACGCCGCCGAGTCGCACAACGACAACTCGCTGAACGACCCGCGCCCGTTCCTCGACACGAACATCATCGGCACCTACACGCTGCTGGAGGCCGCGCGCCGCCACGGCACCCGCTTCCACCACATCTCCACCGACGAGGTGTACGGCGACCTCGAGCTGGACGATCCGGCGCGGTTCACCGAGTCCACCCCGTACAACCCCTCGTCGCCGTACTCGTCGACGAAGGCCGGCAGCGACCTGCTCGTGCGCGCCTGGGTGCGCTCGTTCGGCGTGCAGGCGACGATCTCGAACTGCTCCAACAACTACGGGCCGTTCCAGCACGTCGAGAAGTTCATCCCGCGCCAGATCACGAACGTGATCCGCGGCATCCGCCCCAAGCTGTACGGCACCGGCGAGAACGTGCGCGACTGGATCCATGCCGACGACCATTCCTCCGCGGTCCTCACGATCCTCGACAAGGGCCAGATCGGACAGACCTACCTGATCGGCGCCGACGGGGAGCAGAACAACAAGGACGTCGTCGAGACGATCCTCGAGCTCATGGGCCAGCCGCGCGACGCCTACGATCTCGTCGCCGACCGCCCCGGCCACGACCTGCGCTACGCGATCGACTCCACGCGCCTGCGCACGGAGCTCGGCTGGCAGCCGCGCTTCCAGGACTTCCGCGCGGGCCTGGCCGACACCATCGCGTGGTACCGCGACAACGAGGACTGGTGGGCGCCCGCGAAGGACGGCGTCGAGGCGTTCTACGCGTCGAAGGGACAGTGACGTGACGGAGTTCGGCAAGCAGCTCGCCGCCACCGAGACCCCGATCCCCGGGCTGCTCGTGTTCGACCTGCCCGTGCACGGCGACGCGCGCGGCTGGTTCAAGGAGAACTGGCAGCGCGAGAAGATGATCGCCCTCGGCCTGCCCGACTTCGGCCCCGTGCAGAACAACATCTCGTTCAACGAGAAGCCGGGCACCACGCGCGGCATCCACGCCGAGCCGTGGGACAAGTGGATCTCCGTGGCGAGCGGGCGCATCTTCGGGGCATGGGTGGATCTGCGCGAGGGCCCGTCGTTCGGCGCGGTCTACACGACCGAGGTCGACCCGTCGAAGGCGGTCTTCGTGCCGCGGGGCGTGGGCAACGCCTTCCAGGCACTCGAGCCCGGCACCGCCTACACGTACCTCGTCAACGACCACTGGTCGCCCACCGCGGAGTACTCGTTCCTCAACCTCGCCGACGAGACCGCGGCGATCTCATGGCCGATCCCGCTGGATCAGGCCGAGGTCTCCGACAAGGACCGGGCGCACCCCCGGCTCGCGGAGGTCACGCCCGTCGGCCCGCGCGGGGTCCTCGTGCTCGGCGCGAACGGCCAGCTCGGGCGCGCCCTGCGCGCGGAGCTCGGCGACGGCGACCACATCGAGTACGCGGGGCGCGCCGACCTCGACCTGGCCGCGCCCGGACTCGCGTCGGCCCGCCGCTGGCGCGACTACGGCGTCATCGTCAACGCCGCCGCGCACACGGCCGTCGACCAGGCCGAGACGCCCGAGGGCCGCGCGCAGGCGTGGGCGGCCAACGTCACGGGGGTCGCGGCGCTCGCGCGCGTGGCCGCCGAGAACGGCATTACCCTCGTGCACGTCTCGAGCGACTACGTGTTCGACGGCACGGCCGACCGCCCCTACCGCGAGGACGACCCGATCGCCCCCCTGGGCGTGTACGGGCAGACGAAGGCCGCCGGAGACGCCGCGGTCGCCACCGTGCCGCGCCACTACATCGTGCGGACCTCGTGGGTCATCGGCGAGGGCGCCAACTTCGTGCGCACGATGGCGTCGCTGGCCGAACGCGGCATCGACCCGAGCGTCGTCGACGATCAGACCGGTCGGCTCACGTTCACCGACGACATCGCGCGCGCGATCCGCCACCTGCTCGACTCCGGCGCGCCGTACGGCACCTACAACGTCACCGGCGGCGGCGAGCCGCGCACGTGGGCGCAGATCGCCGCCCGCGTGTTCGAGCTCACCGGCCACGATCCGGCCCGCGTCACGCCGGTGACGACCGCCGAGTACTATGCCGGCAAGACGGGGATCGCCCCGCGCCCGGCGAACAGCGTGCTCGACCTGGCCAAGATCGAGGCGACCGGCTACCGCCCGGCCGACCACGACGAGGCGCTCGCGCGGTACCTGGCCCAGGGCTGAACGCCCGCTCGGCGCAGCGCGCGTCACAGATCCGCGTGCAGCTGCCAGACCTTCTCGGCCGCGCCCAGCCACGTGAACGCCCGCGCGCGGTCCCTGCCGAGCACCGACAGCCGCCGGCCGCCGCCGTCGATCACCGTGCGCAGCGCCTCGGCCAGGTGGTCGGCGGGGACGAAGAGACCGCCGTCGTAGATCACCTCGCGGTGCACGGCCGAGTCCACGGCGACGAGCGGGGTGCCCAGCGCCATCGCCTCGGTGGCGCGCCACGGCCAGGCGCTGCGCGTCGCCGGAGCGAGGAAGGCCCGCGCTCCCCCGATCACCGCGGCGCGGTCGCCCCGGTCCAGGTGCCCGCGCGCGTGCACCCGCCGCTCGGGCAGGCCGGCCGCCGAGGCGAGGTCGGCGACGGCCGGCTCGGCCCCCTCGGGCACGCCGATGACGACCACGTCCAGATCGGTGGCCGCGACGGCCCGCATCGCTGCGGCGAGGCCGTCGGAATCGCCGATCCCGCCCGATGTCGCCACGTACTCGGCGGGCAGCCGGAGGTCGCGCCGGCGGGCGTCGGCGTCGCTGGGCTCGGCGAAGCCGTCGAGCACCGCACCCGGGATCACGCGGATCCGCTCGCCGAGGTCCACCCATTCCGACAGCCTCTCGGCGATCGCGTGCGTGGGGACGACGATGGCGTCGGCGTGCCGCATCGCCCGGCGCAGCATGGCGCGCTGCCAGTCCGCCTCGGCGCGCGGCAGCTCGGAGGGCGCCTCCCACGGCGCGAGATCCCACACGGTGACCACGGTCTGGTCGCCCTCGTTCACGCGGTCGTGCCGCACGAGCGGGGCCATCAGCGTGGGCGAGTGGATGAGGCCGCCGCCCACGCCCGATGCCACGCCGAAGCGCCAGGCCGCCGCCAGCCGGCCGCGATTCAGGCGCAGCCGCTGCTCGTGGCTCAGACCCGCGATGCCGATGGGCTCCCCCGCGGGCGCGATGGCCTCGACCCGGCAGCCGAGCGGCGCGGCGGCGACGAGCGCCCTGGCGAGCTCGCGGGACGCCGTCGCCAGGTCGTCGCCGGTCGGCGAGACGAGCTGATCCAGGACGACGCGCAGACTCACGGACATGCCATGAGCGTACTGTCGTGCTCTCGGATCCTCCTGAGCGCGCGCCTGCGCGGCGCGGGCCGCTACGGCTGGGGGGTAGGCGTCGGCGTGGGCGGATAGAGCGCGGCGTGCACCATCTCGCGGATCTGCGCGTAGTCCGGCTGCTCGGGATCCACCCCGTTCGCGGGCGTCAGCTCGATCGACGCGAACGGCTGCGACCGCGCCTTCGTGCCGAGTTCGATGAACGCGCCCGTCATGCTCTGCGGGATGTCCGTCTGCACGAGGGCGTCGCCGGCGTTGAGGATGTCCTGGAAGCGGGTCAGCACGGTCTCGGGCGTGAACTGGTCGAGGATCGCCTGCTGCAGCTGGCGCTGGCGCTCCATGCGGTCCCAGTCGTTGGTCGTGTAGCGGGAGCGCGCGTACCACTGGGCGGTGTCGCCGTCCATGTGCTGTTGCCCCGGCTCGATCCATCCGATGGCCCACTCGTCCGCCGGCTGGCCCTCGTACGCGGGCCCGCCGCCCTTGGGCAGGCGCTCGGTCACCTCGATGTCGACGCCGCCGAGCGCGTCGATCAGCCGCGCGAAGCCGTTCATGTCGATGAAGACGTGGAACTGGATCTGCAGGCCCAGGATGCCCTCGGCCGCGTCCTTCGTCGCCTCGATGGCCGGCCGCGAGTACGTGGGATCGAGCCCCGGGTAGAGGCCCTCGCCGCGGTCCTCGCTGCAGTACTCGACGGCGTTCGTGAGGTTGTTGATGTGGTTGTTCCAGCCGCACGAGGGGTCGAACCGGCCCTCGAAGCCGTTCGGGTACAGCTCGTGCATCGGGCTGTCCTCGGAGAACGGCACGTTCGGCATGTCGCGCGGGATGCCCGTGATCGTCACGGCACCGGTGTCGGCATTGATCGACACGACCGAGATGCTGTCGAACCGCATCGAGTCGCGGCCCTCGCCCGAGTCGGCGCCGAGCAGCAGGATGTTGTAGTACCCGTCGACGGGAGCCACGGGGAACCCGGTGGGCAGGATGCTGCCGAGGTTGGCCCCCGCGAACAGGCGGGGCGCGGCGAAGGCGACGCCGCCGCCGGTGACGACCATGAGCACGACCGAGAGCAGCGCGATGAGGAACCGCGAGGGGTTCGACGTCTTCACCAGGCGCACGAGACGCAGGGTGTCGATCCCGAGCACGATCCACAGCACGCCGTACGCCACGACGAGCACGCCGGCGACGACCATCGAGATCGGGAAGAGCGCGATCGTGATCGTGCCGGCCGGCCACAGCAGCATGCCGAGGATCAGGACCACGACGAGCGTCCACAGCAGTAGCGTGGTGCCGAGGGCGAACCGGCCGAGGCGGCGATTGCCGGCGAGCACCTGGGCCGATCCGGGGATGAGCCATCCGAGGATCACGAGCCACCATCCGCGCCGCGTCATCACCCGCGGGGACGCCGAATCGGGGTACCGCAGGGGCCGGCCGTTGTGCACGCCGGCCGAGCGCGACGTGAGGGTGGGGGCCGCCGCGCCGGAGCGCGACGGGCTCGTCACGCTCACTCGGTGCCCCTCAGCGACGCCTTGAGCCGCTCGTTCTTCTGCTCGACCTGGGCCTCCAGCTCGCGCGCGTAGGCCTCGACGCGGTCGCCGATCGCGGCGTCGGAAGCGCCGAGGATGCGCGCGGCGAGCAGGCCGGCGTTGCGCGCGCCGTTGATCGACACGGTCGCGACCGGGATGCCCGCGGGCATCTGCACGATCGAGAGCAGCGAGTCCAGGCCCTCGAGCGTCTTCAGCTGCACGGGCACGCCGATGACCGGCAGCGCCGTGAGCGAGGCGAGCATGCCGGGCAGGTGCGCCGCTCCCCCGGCTCCCGCGATGATCGCGCGCAGCCCGCGGCCGCGCGCCTGGCGCCCGTACGCCATGAGCTTGTCGGGGGTGCGGTGCGCCGAGACGACCTCCACCTCGTGCGCGATGCCGAACTCCGTCAGCGCCTGCGAGGCATCGGCCATCACGCGCCAGTCGGAGTCGGAGCCCATGACGACGCCGACGAGGGGGTTCTCGGAGGAGTGCAGCACGCGTAAAGGCTAGGCGAGCACCCTGGAAACCCCCGCATGCGACCCGCGCAACCCGAACGGTGCAACCCCACGGTTGCTGAACGAAGTGGGCGAAGCGAACGAAGCTGAAGCGACCTCAGCAACTCCATGATGTTTGCGGTGGTCGCTTCATCTCCGCGGCCTCCGGCCGCTCCGTTCAGCAACCGATG
>NZ_JBMDJT010000029.1:0-34191 GCF_057809335.1 Microbacterium sp. FG3
TCTCCGGCCACCCCTGACCCGCTCTTCTTCCGCGAGACAGCAACTGTGCGCCGAGTCAGCGGCGTCTGCACGCTGTCTCGGCGCGGGAATGCTGTCTCGCGGAGGGGAGGGGCTGTCTCGCGGAGGGGGACGGGCCGCAGCCGGTCAGGCGAGGGCCAGCTCCGGCGCGGCCTGGCCCGCCGCGGCCTCCGCCGCGGGGGTGCACGCGAACCGCGCGCGGTAGGCCGTGGGGCTCGTGCCCAGCGCCCTGGCGAAGTTCTGGCGCAGCACGGCGGCGGATCCGAAGCCGCACTCGGCGGCGATCCGGTCGAGGCCCCAGTCCGTGCGCTCCAGCAGGCGCTGGGCGTGCATCACGCGCTGGCGGGCGAGCCACGCGGCGGGAGTCGTGCCGTGATCGGCGCGGAACCGCCGGGCGAACGTCCGCGGCGACATGTGCGCGTGGGCGGCCAGATCGTCGACCGTGAGGTCGCGGCTCAGGTTCGCCAGCGCCCAGTCCAGCGTGGGGGAGAGCGACATGCCCTGCGCCTCGGGCAGCGGGTGCAGGATGAACTGCGCCTGGCCGCCGTCGCGCTGCGGGGCGACGACCATGCGCCGCGCGACGACGTTCGTCAGCTCGGCGCCGATCTCCTGGCGCAGCAGGTGCAGGCACGCGTCGATGCCGGCCGCCGTGCCGGCGCTCGTGATGATGCGCCCGTCCTGCACGTAGAGCACGTCCGGATCGATCGTCGCCCGCGGGAAGCGCCGCGCCATCTCGTCGGCGTACATCCAGTGCGTGGTGGCGCGTCGGCCGTCGAGCACCCCCGCGGCCCCGAGGGTGAACGAGCCGCTGCACACGCTGAGAACCCACGCGCCCCGGTCCACCGCGCGGCGCACGACGTCGACCACGCGCGGGTCCACGTCGTCCCAGTACTGCCGGGGCGTCGCCGTGACGACGACCACGTCGGCCTCGTCGGCGAACGACAGGTCGTTCTCGATCTGCAGCGAGAACCCCATCTTCGTGCGCACCAGGCCGGGATCGGGCGTCACGGGACGGAAGTCGAACGTCGGCACGCCCTGGTCGGAGCGGTCGAGCCCGAAGGCCTCGCACACCACGCCGAACTCGAACACGGCGGCGCCGTCCAGCACGATGCAGGCGACGGTCTTGATCATGGATCCTCCCGGTGGCGGGATTCCTGCGGACGGCGGCAGTCGTGGTGGCAGGAATCGAACGGATTGCGTCGAATCTGCCACTCGTGGCCGGATCCGCACAACCGTAGCTTTTCGGACATGGGCCTTCTTCTCGGCATCCTCCTCGCCGCGGTCTCCGTCGCGGCCGTCGCGGCCACGCTGTGGCTGCTGCCCAACGACGGCTACGGTCAGCGCGTGTTCGGCACCGACGACTGGTCGCAGCCCCCCGGATCTCGCCCCTCGTGGCGACCGGTGACCGCTCAGATCCGCACAAGCTCGCCCTGACAGTTCGGGCAGCGGCCACCCGGGAACGTCGCGACGCACGCGGCGCACCACGTGCAGCCGAACGAGCATGCGAGGAACGGCCCCTCGGCGCCCTCGCACCGCTGACAGGAGGTCACCGCACGACCCCGGTGAGCGGATCGACGGGGAAGCGCGTCTCGCCCTCGCCGGTGACGACGGGGTAGCCCTCGCGGGCCCAGTACTCGAAGCCGCCGATCATGAGCTTCACCTCGTAGCCGAGCTCGGCGAGGGCCAGCGCCGCCTTGTCGCCGCCGTTGCAGCCGGGGCTCCAGCAGTACACGACGACGGGCGTGCCGGCCGGGATCTCGGCGGCCGCGCGCGCGGGGATCTCGCGGGTGGGCAGGTGGATGGCGCCCGCGGCCCGGCCCTGGGCCCACGCCTCGGCGGAGCGGGTGTCGACGAGGACGAAGCGCTCGCCCGCCTTCTGCGCGGCGCGCACGTCGGCGGGGTCGGTCTCGAAGGCGAGCTTGGCGCGGTAGTGCGCGGCGATGTCGGCGGGTGCGGTCATGGCCACACGGTAGGCGACGGCGCGGCCTCGCCCCGCCGCACCGCGGCACAACGGCAGGATCCCGTCGCTGCGTGGCAGGGCGCCGACGCCGCGGTCCGGTCAGCGCGCGCGCACGCGCTCGTAGACCTCGATCATCGCCGCCGTGCTCGCGGACTGACGGAACCGCTGCCGCACCGCCGCGTCGGGCGCGGGCGCCGATCCGGACCGGATGTCGGCCGACGCCCGCCGCAGCGCCGCGGCGAGGGCGTCGACGGACGCGTCCGCACGATCCGGTTCGCCGACGTGCCAGACGCCGGAGCCCACCTCGGCGGCGATGTCGGGATCGCTCATGACCGACGGCGTGCCGAGCGCCGCCGCCTCGAAGGGCGTCATGCCCTGCGTCTCGAAGCCGATCGAGGTCTGCACGAGCGCATCGGCGGCGCGGATGCGGGCGAGGGTCTGCTCGTAGGGGAGGCCGCCGAGGAACGTCACCGTCTCGTCGAGCCCGTAGCGGCGCACGATCCGCTGCGCCGCGCGGCGCTGGGCGCCGCCGCCGATCACCTCGACGCGCATCGGGGCGCCGGCGCGCGCGACGGCCTCGAGGAACGGAAGCAGCCGCTTCTCGGGGCTCATCCTCCCGATCCACACGAACGCGGGCACGTCGCCGTCGCGGCGCGGGGCGGCGCGCTCGGTCGACATCCTGTCGAGCACGTCGTCGTCCATGCCGTTCCAGATCGCGTCGACGCGCGCGGCGACACCGTGCCGCTCGAGCCGCCGGGCGAAGTGGTGCGAGGGCGCCGTGACCGCCGACGCCGTCTTCGCGAGCCCGCGCAGATAGGCCCAGCCGTCCGATCCGGGCCCGCTGCCCGGCATCACGCGGCGGCGCCACGCGTTCAGCGCGCGCAGCACGAGCTCGGGGAACGGGGCGGTGGCGCGCAGGCCCACGTCCACCCGGTTGTGCATCGTGTGCACCACGGGCAGGCCGTGCCGGCGCGCGTAACGGTATCCGAGGAGGGCGCCCCAGAAGTCGGCCTGCACGTGCACGACGTCGGCGTGCGGGCGCGACGCGAGCGCGCGCTCCACCGCGTCGTCCGAGCGCCGCCCCGGCCAGGTGAAGGAGTACTCGAGGTCCACCGTGACGGGGATCGACGGCAGGTCGGCGTAGGCCGGGTCCGCGGCGTTCACCGACGCGCGCGGGCCGTGCCGCCACGGCGCGACGATCGTCACCGTGTGCCCCGCGCGCTCGAGGTACCGCCGTTGCAGCCGCGTCGACACCTGCGCGCCGCCCAGCGTCTCGACGTGCTGGTCGGCGAACATCACGATGTGCACGGCGGCCTACTCGGGCAGGGGCTCGCCGCGGTACAGCGCCTCGAACGTGTCGAGCGTGCGATTGATGTCGTGCGCCTGCACCATCTCGAGCGACGCCTCCTGCATGCGGCGGCGCTGCTCGGGATCGGCGGTGAGCACGTCGGTGAGCCGCGCGGCGAGCGCGTCGACATCGCCCGGCGGGAAGAGGTAGCCGTTCTCGCCCTCGTGCACGAGGTGCGGCAGGGCCACGGCGTCGGCGGCCACGACGGGCAGGCCCGACGCCATCGCCTCCATCGTCGCGATCGACTGCAACTCGGCGATCGACGCGATCGCGAACACGCTCGCGCGCGTCAGCGCGGCACGCAGCTCCTCGTCGGTGGTGTGCCCGAAGAACGTGACCCGGTCGCGGATCCCCAGCTCCTCGGCCAGCTTCTCGAGCGAGGGTCGCTGATCGCCGTCGCCGACGAGGTCTAGCTTCGCGTCGAGGGCCGGGTCGAGCTTGGCGACGGCGCGCAGCAGCACGTCCACGTGCTTCTCGGTGGTGATGCGGCCGACGAACACGACGCGGTTCTCGGTGCGCGGCGACAGATCGGGCGTGTACTTCGACTCGTCGATGCCGCAGCTGATGGGGATGACGCCGGCGATGTCGATCGTCGATTCGAGGAACTCCGCCGCCTTGCGCGTGGGCGTCGTGACGGCGGCCGTGAGGTCGAACGTGCGCTTCGCGTCGCCCCACGCCCACTTCACGAGAAGGCGGTTGAGCGCATCGGGCAGCATCGTGGAGTCCACGATGTTCTCGGGCATGACGTGGTTCGTCGCGATCACCGGGATGCCGCGCTTGCGCGCCTCGCGCGCGAGGCCACGGCCGATGACGATGTGCGACTGGATGTGCACGACGTCGGGGCGCACGCGGTCGAGCACGGCGCGCGCGTAGTGCTTGGAGCGCCACGGCCACACGAACCGGAGCCACTCGTGGCCCGGCCAGCGCACCGACGGCAGCCGGTGCATCATGAGCTCGCGGCCCTCGATCGTCTCGAATCGGGGCTCGGCGCGGCGGTAGCGCGTGTTCGGCGCGGAGACGTGCACCTCATGCCCACGCTCCACGAGGCCCGCGGCCAGCCGCTCGGCGAACCGGGCGGCGCCGTTGATGTCGGGCGAGAACGTGTCGCATCCGAGGAGGATCTTCAGCGGCTGCTCGTTCGACGTATGGTCCACCCCACGAAGTTACCCGGGGAGGGCCCGGTTTCCGCGGCGCCCTGCCGGGATTCGGGGGTTACCCGGAGTTCACCGGGCGCGTCCTTCCCGTGCGAGCCCGGCGGGGTGCCCGGCCGCGCGCGCTCAGCCCTGCTCGGCCCACCACGCGCGCAGGCGGCGCTCGGCCTCCTCCTCGCCGAGCACGCCCTCGTCGAGGCGCAGATCGAGCAGGAAGCGGTAGGCGGCGCCCACCTGCGGGCCGGGCCGGATGCCCAGGATCTCCTGGATGCGGTTGCCGTCGAGCTCGGGGCGCATCGCCTCGAGCTCCTCCTGCTCGCGCAGCGCGGCGATCCGCTCCTCGATGTCGTCGTAGGCCGTCGCCAGGCGCATGGCCTTGCGCCTGTTGCGCGTGGTGACATCCGCGCGGGTGAGGATGTGCAGCCGCTCGAGCTCGTCGCCCGCGTCGCGCACATACCGCCGCACGGCCGAGTCGGTCCACGCGCCCTCCGAGTAGCCGAAGAAGCGCAGGTGCAGCTCGATGAGCTTCGAGACCGAGGCGATGGTGTCGCCGTCGAAGCGCAGCGCCTGCAGCCGCTTGCGCGCCATGCGCGCGCCGACCACGTCGTGGTGGTGGAAGGTGACGGCGCCGCCCTTCTCGAGCTTGCGGGTGCGCGGCTTGCCGATGTCGTGCAGCAGCGCGGCCAGCCGCAGCGGGATGTCCGGATCGGCGCCGGGACGACGCGCGTGCTCGTGCTCGATCGCCTGGGTGAGCACCGTGAGCGAGTGCTCGTACACGTCCTTGTGGTGGTGGTGCTCGTCCACCTCGAGCCGCAGCGCCGAGACCTCGGGCAGGAACTCCTCGATGAGGCCCGTCTCCACGAGCACGCGGATGCCGCGCACCGGATCCTCCGTGCCGACCAGGCGGGTCAGCTCGCCCTGGATCCGCTCGGGGCTCACGATCTCGAGCGTGCGGCCGAGCCGCTCGATCGCGGCACGCGTGGCGTCCTCGATGTCGAACTCCAGCTGCGACGAGAAGCGGGCGGCGCGCAGCATGCGCAGCGGGTCGTCGCCGAAGCTCACGGCGGGATCGATCGGGGTGCGCAGCACGCCGGCGAGCAGATCCTCCACGCCGCCGGTGGGGTCGACCAGCTGCACCGACGGCACGCGCAGCGCCATGGCGTTCACCGTGAAGTCGCGGCGCGTGAGGTCGGCCTCGAGCGTGTCTCCGAACTCGACGGCGGGCTTGCGCGTGGTGCCGTCGTAGCTGTCGGCGCGGTACGTCGTGATCTCGACCTGCTCGCCGCGCACGCGCGCGCCGATCGTGCCGAACGCGCGGCCGATGTCCCACTGCGCGGTGCTGATCGGGGTGACGATGCGCAGGATGTCGTCGGGCCGCGCATCGGTCGTGAAGTCGAGATCGTGCGTCGCGCGGCCGAGCAGCGCATCGCGCACGGGACCGCCCACGATCGCGAGGTCGTGCCCGGCGGCGGCGAACGCCCGGCCGAGCTCCGCCACCACGGGGGAGGCCGCGAGGTCGCCGAGGCGCGCGAGTCCGGCGGCCATGTTGAGCATGCGTTCCAGGGTAGCCGGGGCGCGCTGAGGGGCCGGTCGAAGGCCGCCTCCGCTCGTCGGCCGAGCGAAGCGCGCGGAGACGGCTTGAGCGAGCGAAGCGAGTCGAAAGCGAGGCCGCAACGGCGCGGCCTCGGCTCGCTGCGCTCGCTCGGCCCGTCTCCGCTCCGCGCCCTTCGGGCGCTCCGGTCGACGAGCGGGATCGGGCCCGCGCGCGCCGCGAGCCAGCACCACGGCGATACGCTCGAAGCATGCTGGCGACGATCCTGTACGGGCCCCGCGACATCCGCGTCGAGGAGGTGCCCGATCCGCAGCTCGCGCCGGAGGGCGGCGGCGTCGGCCGCGACGCGATCGTGCGCGTGGTGGCGGCGTGCGTGTGCGGTTCCGACCTGTGGCCCTACCGCGGCGTGACGGAGCCGAAGACGCCCAAGCGCATCGGGCACGAGATGATCGCGGTCGTCGAGCGCGTCGGCGCCGACGTGTCGCGGATCAAGCCCGGCGACTTCGTCATCGCACCCTTCTACGACTGCTGCGGCGAGTGCGCGAACTGCCGCAACGGCTTCACGACCTCGTGCCTCGAGGCGGGCAGCTGGGGCGGCCGCGACCACTGGGGCCTCGACGTGGACGGCTGCCAGGGCGAGCTCGTGCGCGTGCCGCACGCGGACGGCACGCTGAAGGTGGTCGAGGGCGGCCTGCCGGACGAGTCGATGATCCCCAGCCTGCTCACGCTCTCGGACGTCTTCCTCACCGGGCACCACGCCGCCGTCTCGGCCGGCGTGCGCGAGGGCTCGACCGTCGCGGTGGTCGGCGACGGCGCCGTGGGGCTCTCGGGCGTGCTCGCCGCGAAGCGCCTGGGCGCCGAGCGGATCGTCGCGATGTCGCGCCACGAGTCGCGCCAGCGGCTGGCGACGGAGTTCGGCGCCACCGACATCGTGCCGCAGCGCGGGGACGAGGGCGTCGCGGCGCTCAAGGACCTCTTCGGCGGCATCGGGCCGGACTGCGTGCTGGAGTGCGTGGGCACGAAGGAGTCGATGGATCAGGCGCTGCGCTCCGCGCGCCCCGGCGGCCAGGTCGGGTTCGTGGGGGTGCCGAACGGCGGCCCGGAGCTGCCGATGCGCACCATGTTCTCGACGAACGTCGGCGTGCGCGGCGGCGTGGCGCCCGTGCGCGACTACGTCGACGAGCTGCTGCCCGAGGTGCTGGACGGATCGCTGAACCCCGGCGCCGTGTTCGACGCGAGCTTCGCCCTCGCCGACGCCGCCGAGGCGTATGCCGCGATGGACGAGCGGCGCGCGATCAAGTCCCTGCTGCGCCCCTGACGTCGGCGGTGCTTCCGACCGGGGCGGACACGAGGATCAGTCCGCGAAGGTGAGGAAGCCGTCGAGCAGCAGCTCGCGGATCGTCGGCAGCAGCGCGGCGCGCAGGCCGGCGGCGTCCGCCTCCAGCAGCTGCGCGATCGCGTCGATGAGCACGCCGGCGGGCAGCTCGCCGTCGCACGCGCCGAGCAGGCCGGCGAGCGCCGGGTCGGCCTGCACCGATCGGCCGAAGCCGCCGCCCTGGCGCAGCTCGATCACGCTCGGCGCCTCCTCGCCGGGGCGGTGGTGGCGCGCCTCGGTCACATCCGCGGCCGTGCGCAGCCGGGCCGCGGCGAGCGCCTCGTCGTCGAGGGCGGCCGCGCGGTCGTGGTGCGCGAGCGCCGCTGCGAGGTGCGATCCGAGCGCTCCCTCCGACGGGATCGGGCTCGTGACGCGCTCATATCGTGCGAGCGTCGGCTCCCCCTCGGCGCGGCGCAGCAGCACGTAGCCGAAGCCGATCGCCGTCACCCCGCGGGCGGCGAAATCGTCGAGCCACGCCGTCAGCAGCGCGTCGAAGGCCGCCGATCCCGGCGTCGTGCCGCCATCGCGGATCCACATCTCCGCGTACCGGATCGGGTCGAGTTCCTCGCGCTCGATCACCCACGCGTCCAGCGGCACCGGCGACGCCGCGACCCACGCGCGCACGCGATCCAGACCCGCCACGCCGTCGCGGGTCTCCCAGTTGGCGAGCATCTGCGCCGCGCCGCCCGGCTCCAGGTGGGGGCCGACGCCCGCGACGACCTGCTCGACGAGCGCGTCGCCGATCAGGCCGCCGTCGCGATACTCGTAGGCGGGCACGCCCTTTGCGCGCGGCGTGATGACGAACGGGGGATTGGAGACGATGCGGTCGAACCGTTCCCCCGCCACGGGGGCGAACAGCGATCCCGTCCGCTCCTCGACGCCGTCCACGCCGTTGAGATGCGCGTTCAGCCGCGCGAACGCGAGCGCGCGCTCCGAGATGTCGGTGGCGACGACCGCCTCCGCATAGCGCCGCGCCCGCAGCGCCTGGATGCCGCACCCCGTGCCGAGGTCAAGCACGCGGCGCGCGGGGGTGGGCAGCTGCAGCCCCGCCAGGGTGAGCGACGCCCCTCCCACGCCGAGCACGTGGTCCTCGTCGAGCGCGCCGCCGCCGAGCGCGAGCTCGTCGAGGTCGCTCGCCACCCACCACTCGCCCGGCCCGCGGTCGTCGTGGAACGACTGGGGGCGCACGATGGCGCGCGGGGCGACGACGTCGCCGTCTCGCTCCGCCAGCCCCAGCCGCTCGAGGCCGGCCGCGCCCAGGGTCGGGAGCGCGCGATCGACGTCCGCAGCCGGCTGCCCGACGCCGAAGACGAGCAGGCGGGCGAGCACCGCGAGCGGGTCGCGCCGGTCGCCCAGGCCGCGCAGCGCCGGCTCGCGCAGCCCGCGGCCGGCCGCGTCGTCGGCCTCCACGCCCCAGGCGGCGCGCAGCGCCTCGGAGCGGAACCGCGCGGCGGCGAGGTCCGCGGCGAGCGCTCGGCACAGGGCGGGGTCGGGACGGGGCACCATGCGTCCTATTCAAGCGGAGCCGCGGTGCCTGTCGCGCCGCACGGCCTGCGGGGAACGCCCAGGCGCGTTCGTAGGATGGTTCCGGCATGTCCGCACCCCGTCGCCCCTCCAGCACGACCGCGCGCAGGCGGCGATTCCTCGCCCCCCTCCCCGCGGTGCTCGCCGCGCTCCTGACGGCCGGGCTCGCCGGGCCCGCCGCCGCCGACGCGCGCCTGGTCGACGCCGCCACCCTCTCGCCCACGCCCACCCCGACGGCCGGAACCGGCGAGGACGACGACGAGCAGCGCGCGCGGCTGACCCTCACGCCGTCGGCCGGCACGATCGGCGGCGAGGACGAGGTCGCGGCGACCGCCTCGATCGAGAGCCCGCTGGGCCTCGCCGCCGTCCCGGCGGGAACCGTGACGCTTCGCATCGGCGACCAGCCGCTGCCGGATCGCGCCGCGCTGGAGGCCTGGCTGGACGGATCCTCGTCCGCGCGCCTCGTCGACCTCGACACCGCGGAGGCGGGGGTGACGGCGCCGGGCGCGTCGCAGACGATCGCGCTTCGAGAGGACGAGCGCACGACCGCGCGTGCGCCCGGCGTCTATCCGCTCCGCGCCGCGCTCTCGGGAGGGGGGCAGCGTCTCGAGGACGACGCGCTCGTGCTCGTGGAGGGCGGCACGCGCCCGTCGATCGCCGTCGTCGTCCCGCTCACGGCCCCCGCCACGGATCGCGGACTGCTGACGAGCGAGCAGCTCGCGCAGCTCACGGTCGCGGGCGGCTCGCTCACGACGCAGCTCGAGGCCGTGGCGGGCACGCAGGCGGTGCTGGCCGTCGACCCCGCCATCCCCGCTGCCATCCGCGCGCTCGGCTCCTCGGCGCCGGCGTCGGCCATCACGTGGCTCGAGCGCCTCGAGTCGCTGCCGAACGAGCGCTTCGCCCTCGGGTTCGGCGACGCCGATCCCGCGGTCCAGATCGCCGCCGGATTCGGCGATCCGCTCGCCCCCCTCTCCCTCGCGCCGTACCTGCCGGGGGCGGGGGAGCCCGCGCCCCAGCCGTCCCCGGAGCCGACCGGCGATCCCACCCCCACACCCACGCCCAGCCCGACGGCATCGGCGGCGCCCGACCCCGGCTCGCTCGACCTCGAGGAGCTGCTGTCGATCGGCGGCGATCCCGCCGCCGTGGGCTGGCCCGATCCGGCCGCGGTCGACGCCGCCACGGTCGCCGCGCTGCGTGATGCCGGCAGCGCCTCGCTCGTGCCCTCCACCGCCACGGCCGCCGGGGCGGACGGGGCACCGGTCCCGCCCCGCGCCGACGGAGCCCTCGTGTACGACGCCGCGGCGTCGGAGCTGCTGTCGGCGGCGGCCGCGCTCGAGGACGAGCGCGCACGGGAGGAGGCCCTCGCCGCCGCGCGCGCCTCCCTCTGGCTCGCCGCGGGAGAGGTCGGCGGCACCCTGCTCGTCGCGCTCGAGCGGCAGGGCGGCGTGGACGCCGGCGACGACCGCCTCGACCGCGACCCGTCCCCGCGACCCGCGGAGGCCGTGTCGGATGCGGTGGCGACCGCGAGCTCCTTCGCCCCGCTCACGCTCGCGGCGCTGCTCGCCGCCGCCCCCGTCCCCGTGGACGTCACGGGTCCCGGCCCCGATGCGGCGCGCGTGGCCGCCGCGAACGAGATGCACGGCCGCGAGGATCGGCTGACGCAGCTCGGCAGCATCCTGAACGACCCCACGCTCCTCACCGCCCGCGCACGCGCCGAGACGCTGCAGCTGCTGGGCACACCGTGGAGCGCGCACCCGGACGCCTGGGAGGCCGCCGTGGCGGCCGAGCGCGAGTCGATCACCGCCCTCGGCGGCGCGGTCGGCATCGTGCCGCCGAGCGACGTGCAGCTGCTCAGCTCCGAGGCGCCGCTGCCGGTGTGGATCCGCAACGATCTGCCGTACCCCGTCACCGTCACCCTGCACGCCCAGCCCGACAATCCGCGCGTCGCCGTGCAGGAGACGACCACGGTGGAGGCCGCGCCGTCCCAGAACACGCGCGTTCGCGTTCCCGTGGAGGCGGGCATCGGCAACGGCCAGGTGCGCATCTCGCTGTCGCTGCAGAGCCCGACGGGGGTCGCGGTCGGCGCGCCGCAGGCCATCGACGTCACCGTGCGGGCGGACTGGGAGCGCGCCGCGATGATCGTCCTCGGCGTCCTCGTGGCCGGTCTGGCCGTGCTCGGCACGATCCGAACGGTCCGCCGCCGTCGTCGCCGCGCGGCCGCTGCCGGGCGTGACTAGCACCGCGATCCTCAGCCGCGCGGAATACCCCGCGGCTAGTATGGGTTGAGGTCGGCGAACACAGGAGGCGCGCGTGCGACAGCTCATCATCATCGGATCGGGTCCGGCCGGGTTCACGGCCGCCATCTACGCGGCGCGTGCGAACCTCAAGCCGCTCGTCATCGCCAGCTCGGTGGAGGTGGGCGGCGACCTCATGCAGACCACCGAGGTCGAGAACTTCCCCGGCTTCCCCGAGGGCGTCATGGGCCCCGACCTCATGGCCAAGATGCAGGAGCAGGCCGAGAAGTTCGGCGCCGAGATCGCCTACGACGACGCGACCGAGCTCGACCTCGACGGCCCCGTCAAGCGCGTGACGCTCGGCAGCGGCAAGGTCGAGGAGGCCCGCGCGCTGATCTTCGCGACCGGATCGGCCTACCGCAAGCTCGGCGTCCCCGGCGAGGAGGCCCTCTCCGGCCACGGCGTCTCGTGGTGCGCCACGTGCGACGGCTTCTTCTTCCGCGACAAGACGGTCGCCGTCGTCGGCGGCGGGGACTCGGCGCTCGAGGAGGCGACGTTCCTCACGAAGTTCGCCTCGAAGGTGATCGTCATCCACCGCCGCGGCGAGCTGCGCGCCTCCAAGGCGCTGCAGGACCGCGCGTTCGCGAACGACAAGATCGAGTTCATCTGGAACACCGAGGTCGTCGAGATGCTCGGCGCCTCCGGCCTCACGGGCGCGCTGCTGCGCGACCTCACCACCGGCGAGCAGCTGGAGCTCCCGCTCGACGGCATGTTCGTCGCGATCGGATCGGACCCGCGCGTGCACCTCGTGCACGGCAAGCTCGACCTCACGGCCGAGGGCACCGTCGCCGTCGACGGGCGCTCGTCGCGCACCTCGGTCGAGGGCGTCTTCGCCGCCGGCGACGTCATCGACCCCACGTACCGCCAGGCCGTCACGGCCGCCGGATCGGGCACCGTCGCGGCCCTTGACGCGGAGCACTACCTCGCCGCGCAGGAGGACCTCGACAAGGCCGAGGCGCTGGAGCAGATCGCCACCGTCTGACACGGGAATGCGCGGCGCGCCGCCGCGTTGACACCGACAGATCCGAAGACAAGGGAGAACGACATGACCGCCAAGGCAACCACCTCGGCCACCTTCGAGCAGGACGTGCTGCAGGCCGACGGCCCCGTGCTCGTCGACTTCTGGGCCGAGTGGTGCGGCCCGTGCCGCATGGTCTCGCCCGTGCTCGACGAGATCCAGGCCGAGCACCCCGACAAGATCACCGTGCTGAAGCTGAACGTGGACGAGAACCCGGATCTGGCGATGAAGTACCAGATCACCTCGATCCCCGCCATGAAGGTGTTCCAGGGCGGCGAGGTCGCCACGACGATCATCGGCGCGAAGCCGAAGTTCGCCCTCGAGCAGGACCTCGCGCAGTACCTGAGCTGATCAGCCCCGCAACGAAGTGACCCCGGTCGCCAGTCGGCACCGGGGTCTCTTCGTCTCTCGGTTCACGCCCTGTCGATCACGCGCACGACGGCGTCCCAGCGGCGGTGCGTGTTCTCCTGCCCGATGAGCCGCCACACCGCCCGCGCGAGCTCGGGGTACTCGGCCGCGATCTGGCGCAGCAGGCGCTGATTGCGCGCCCGCGTAGGACGCAGCCCCCCGTCGGCGTCGATGTGCTCCGCTCGCAGGGTGAAGACGACCAGCTCGTCGACCGTCGGCAGGTCCTCCATGAACTCCCACGGGTCCTCGCCGGCCCGCAGCCGCTCGTGCACGAGGGCCGCGAGCTCGTCGCCCGCCTCGGCGCGCAGCAGCTCCACGCTGGCGCGCCGGCGCGGTGCCGAGTGCTCGTCGTCCATCAATCCAGCCTAAGGCGCGGGGGCTGGACGGGCTCCGGACCCCGCACCGCGCCCGGCCGGTCAGTGCCGCCGGAGGCGGTCGATCAGTTCGTCCTTCTTCAGCTTCGAGGTGCCCTCGATGCCGAGCTCCTTCGCGCGTTCGCGCAGCTCATCGACCGTGCGCTCCTCGTAGTTCTCGGCCTCGCCGCCGCGCTCACCCACCTTCTCCCGGCCGTCGCGGGCGGCGGCGTTCGCGATGCGCGCGGCCTTCTCCTTCGAGTTGCCCTCGTCGCGCAGCTTCTCGTAGAGCTCCTCGTCCTTGATGCTCGGGTTCGGCATCTCAGAACCCCTTTCCGCCCGTGACGGGGATGACGGCGCCGGAGACATATGACGCCTCGTCGCTTGCGAGATAGACGTACGCCCCGGCGAGCTCGCTCGGCTGGCCGGGCCGGCCGAGCGGCGTGTCCTTGCCGAAGCTCTCGACCTTGTCGTCCGGGAATCCCGTGGCGGGGATGAGCGGCGTCCAGATCGGTCCCGGCGCCACCGCGTTCACGCGGATCCCCTTGCGGCCGAGCTCTTGCGCGAGCCCCTTCGTGAAGGCGACGAGCGCCGCCTTCGTCATCGCGTAGTCGAGCAGTCCCGGCGACGGCTCGGCCGCCTGGATCGACGTCGTCGTGATGATCGATGCCCCCGCCGACATGTGGGGCACGGCCTCACGGGCGAGCAGGAGCGCACTCGTCATGTTCGTCGCGAAGACGCGCTCGATCTCGGAGAGCTGCAGGCTCTCGATCCCATCGCGCTGCTTCTGATATGCCGCGTTCGAAATGAGGATGTCGAGGCCGCCCAGCTGCTCGACCGCACCCGCGACGAGATCGATGCAGGACTGCTCGCTGCGCACATCGAGCGGGAACAGCGCGCAGTTGCGCCCCGCCTCCCGGACCAGCCGCTCCGTGTCCTGCGCGTCCTGCTCCTCCTCCGGCAGGTACGCGATCGCCACGTCCGCGCCCTCGCGCGCATACGCGATCGCCACGGCGCGCCCGATCCCGGAGTCACCACCGGTGATGAGGGCCTTGCGCCCCACCAGGCGCTCACGACCCTGCCACTCGTTCTCGCCGTGATCGGGGGTGGGAGCCATCTCGCCGGTATGCCCGGGCTGCGACCCCTGCTGCTGAGCCGGCGGCTGCTCGGCGGGTTCGCGCGGATCGGTGGTGTTCGGATCGGTCATCTCTGCCTCCTCCTAGACGATTCGCACGCCGGCCTGGGCGTACGTCATCCACCCTCGCGCCGGCCCGCGACGCCCGATACCCCCTTGACACGCCCCGGCCCTGCGCAACAGCCGGCGGGCCGTCGCCGGCACACCGAATCGGTCCGGCCGCAGCCGTCAGGCTGCGGAGCGCTTCGCGCGGAACCAGGCGTTGCTCGCCGGCAGCCACAGCAGCACGATGGAGCCGACGCTCAGCACGAGGCCCAGGAGCGACTGCGGCTGTCCGTTGCCGATGTTGGACAGTGCGCTGATGGCATTGAGCGCGAAGACCACCGTGAGGGCGATGCGCGCCCAGCCCTTCCCCTGCCAGGTGAAGAACGCGAAGACCGCGAGCCCGATGATCACGAGCACCGGGATCACCAGGGCGCCGAACAGGAAGGCGCCGTCGATCCCGGGGTACTGCACCAGCAGGAGCAGCGCGGCGACGACGCTGAACAGCCCGAGCCCGGCGATCACCCACGCGAGGATGCAGGCGGTCGTCACCTGGCGCGGTCGTCCGGCCGGCGGGACGGGGGCCGACCCGTACGGCTGCCCCGGGTATCCCGGCGCCGGGTATGCGCCCGGGTATCCGCCGGGCTGCGCAGGACCAGAACCCGGGTACGGCTGGGGCGTGCCGGAGTACGGAGGCTGAGCCGGCGCGGCGGAGGGGGCGCCCGGCGCGGCGCCGGGGTGGCCCGGGTATCCGCCGGGGTTCGCGTGGGATGCGGCGGCCGCGGGGGGAACGACGGGCGGCGTGGCGTGGTCGCCCGAGCCGGGCGCGCGGGGTGCGGCCGGGGGCGGCACAGATCCGGGTGCGGCCGGGGGGATCGCGTCGAACGGTGAATCGACGACGGGCTCGGGTGTCGGAATGGACGCGGGCTGCTCGTCGCGATTCTGGTCGCCGCGGTTCTGATCGCTCATGTTCGCGAGCCTAGGGCCGCCGACCGAGCACCGCGAGGGGTACCACTGCCCATACCCGCAGCGCGCCGAGGGCGCCTCCGGACTCGGGCGCGGATTCCTCGCCTACTCGCCGTACGATTCCTCGCCGATCTCCGCGAGGATCCGGTTCAGGTCCTGGATCGATGCGAAATCGATGGTGACCTGGCCTTTTCTGGCGCCGAGACTGATCCGGACGCGCGTGTTGAGCCGATCGCCCAGGCGCGAGGCGACGTCGTCGAGATACGCGCGGCGGGCTCCCGCCTTCGGCTTGGGCTTCGGATCGTTCTTCTCCGATCCCGCCGCCATCGCCTTCGCGGCAGCCTCGGCGGCGCGCACGGAGAGGTCCTCGTTCACCACCTTGTCGGCCAGACGCTGCATCGCCTCGGGATCGTCGAGCGAGAGCATGGCACGCGCGTGGCCGGCACTGAGCACGCCCGCCGCCACGCGCTGCTGCACGGGTACGGGCAGGCGCAGCAGACGGATGGTATTGCTGATCTGCGGGCGCGAGCGCCCGATCCGCTTGGCCAGCTCGTCCTGCGTGATGCCGAAGTCCTCGAGCAGCTGCTGGTAGGCCGACGCCTCCTCGAGAGGGTTCAGCTGGGAGCGGTGCAGGTTCTCGAGCAGCGCGTCGCGCAGCAGGTCCTCGTCCGATGTGTCGCGCACGATCGCCGGGATCGTCTCGAGGCCCGCCTCGCGCGAGGCACGGGTGCGGCGCTCTCCCATGATGAGCTCGTAGGTGCCGTCGCCCTTGTCCCGCACGACCACCGGCTGCAGCACGCCGAACTCTCGGACGCTGTGCACGAGCTCCGCCAGGTCCTCGGGGTCGAAGTGCGTGCGCGGCTGACGCGGGTTCGGCACGATGGCGTGCGGGTCGATCTGGACGAGTCGCGCGCCGGGCACCGCAACGAGGTCGGCCTCCGGCTCGGGCGCGGGCGCCTCCTCGGCGGCCGCCTCGACCGGGGCGTCCTTCTTGGTCTTGCTGCCACCCGGGAAGAAGACGTCCACCGGGCGGGTGTTCGTCGACTCGGAGGTGGGGATGAGGGCGCCGATGCCTCGGCCCAGACCCGTTCGCTTCGCCATCAGGATGTCCCTTCTTCCGTGCGTCGCGCGCCACGGGTCACGATCTCGAGTGCGGCCTCCCGGTAGGCCACGGCGCCGGCGGAGCCGCCGTCGTAGGTGATGACGGTCTGCCCGAAGCTCGGCGCCTCGGAGACGCGCACCGAGCGCGGGATGAGCGTGTTCAGCACCTCGGTGGGGAAGTGCTGGCGAACCTCATCGGCCACCTGCTGCGAGAGCTTGGTGCGCTGGTCGTACATGGTCAGCAGGATCGTCGAGACGTGGATCCGCGGGTTCAGGTGCTTCTGGATCATGCGGATGTTCCCCAGTAGCTGACTGAGGCCCTCGAGCGCGTAGTACTCCGCCTGGATCGGCAGGAACACCTCGTCGGCGGCCGTGAACGCGTTGATCGTGAGCAGGCCGAGCGAGGGCGGGCAGTCGATCAGGATGAAGTCGAACGGGGTCTCCGCGTGCTCGAGGAAGTCGTCGAGCGCCGTCTTCAGCCGGTGCTCTCGCGCCACCTGGGAGACGAGCTCGATCTCCGCACCGGCAAGGTGGATCGTGCTGGGCACGCAGAACAGGTTCTCGTGCTCCGGGCTCTGCTGAATGACATCCGCGATCGGGAACTCGTCGATGAGGACGTCGTAGACACTCGGGACATCGGCCGTGTGCGGCACGCCGAGGGCCGTGGACGCGTTGCCCTGCGGGTCGAGATCGATGACGAGCACGCGACCGCCCAGGGTCGCGATCGCCGCGGCGACGTTGACCGTGGTCGTCGTCTTCCCGACGCCGCCCTTCTGGTTCGACACGGTCATGATCCGGGTCTCGCCCGTGAACGTGACCTCTGCCTGCGCGAGACGCTTTCTGCGCGCGCTGAGATCCGCGAGTTCTCGGGCGAGCGGGGTGTCGTCGGGAAGCGAGAAGGAGCTCTCGTTCTCGGACTGTTTCACGTGAAACACACTCTTTCGCTTCGCTTCCGGCGGGCAGGTTCCACTCTAACCCGCGGGTCCGACAGGAACTTCGGCCGACCGCCGTGGCGCGTGATGTTTCACGTGAAACTGCGAGCGCGCGGACGGTTACGCCGGCGGCCGGGTGTGTGTCGCTTCAATCAAATGCCGAGCGATCTCGTTCCACGCGCACCCGTGAGCGTCCGAGACGACGGATCGGGGACTCGGGGGCGTTTCACGTGAAACGCCGGCTGGCCGCGTCGTTCCGCACGTTCGCGCTGCGTCGCGCGGCCGCGTGGGCGTGGCGGCGCGGTCGCTGATCGAGCCTCCGGGACTCGGGGGTGCAGATGGATCGAGTGAACGGGTCGAGGTCGCCCGTCCGGTGCTGGCGATCGGGATCCTCTCCACCTCGCGGGCGCTGGCTCGCGAGCAGGTGTCGAGCCCGGTTGTGGTGTTCGCTCCGTCCCGTGGCCGCGCGGGCGTGACGGCGCAGTTGCTGAGCGAGAGCCGAGCCACCCCCGGGGCCCGGGAGCGCGGATGGTCTGAGTGAACGGGTCGAGGCCGCCCGTCCGGTGCCGGCGATCGGGGTCGTCTCCACCTCCTGCACCTTGAGGGCGCGCTCGACCACTCGGCCCCCGCGATCCCCCTGCGTCTGTTTCACGTGAAACATCGCACGGCGCGGGCGCTGGAGCGTGAGCGGGTGTCGAGCACGGTTGTGGTGGTCGCTTCATCTCCGCGGCTTCGCCGATCCGTTCAGCAACCGAGAAGTTCAACCGACCCGGTGTACCCGCGGTTGATGAACGGAGGCGGCGCCAGCGCCCGAAGATGGAGCGACCACGGCAACTCGCGCTCATCGACCGGAGGCGCGAGGCGCCGGAGCGGAGGCGGGCCGAGCGAGCGCAGCGAGCCGAGGCCAGGGCATTCGTAGCCTCGCTTTCGACCCCGGCCGCTGCGCGGCCTCCGCTCGAGCCGCCTCCGTTCCCTGAGACCTGCACTGAGCGAGCGCAGCGGGTCGAAGTGTCGGTCGACGACCGCTTGCGGTGGTCGCTTCATCTCCGCGGCTTCGCCGCTTCGTTCAGCAACCGATCGGCGGGCACCCCCGCGGTTGCGGAACGAAGGCCGCGCCAGCGGCCGAAGATGAAGCGACCACAGCAACACCCACTCGTCGACCGGAGACGGCGCAGCCACTGGAGCGGAGACGGGCCCCGAGGCCGACGACGGACGCCTTGCTTTCGACTCACTTCGCTCGCTCAAGCCGTCTCCGCTCGCTGCGCTCGACCGACGACCAGTTGCGGTGGTCGCTTCATCTCCGCGGACGCGCCGCTCCGTTCAGCAACCGAGAAGTTCAACCGACCGGTGAGACCCCCGGTTGCTGAACGAAGGTCGCGCCAGCCGCCGAAGATGAAGCAACCACAGCAACCCCGCTCGTCAACCGGAGGCGGCGGAGCCGCCAGAGCGGAGACGGGCCGAGCGAGCGCAGCGAGTCGAGGCCAAAAGGGTTGGGCCCTTGCTTTCGACTCCAGCCGCTGCGCGGCCTCCGCTCAAGCCGTCTCCGCTCGCTTCGCTCGGTCGACGACCGGTTGCGGTGGTCGCTTCATCTCCGCGGCTCCGCCGCTCCGTTCAGCCACCGACCAGTGAGACCCCGGTTGCTGAACGAAGGCTGCGCCAGCGGCCGAAGATGAAGCGACCACAGCAACTCCGCTTCTCGCCCGAGGGACGCGCGGCCTCGGCAGCGATGACGGGCTGAGCGAGCGCGCGAGCGGTCAGAAGGGGAGTGGCGCTTGGGACTCCACGCCTCCGGCGCACCCGTCAGCGGCCGATGGAGTGCGGCCCTCGGTTTCTGAGCGATGGTGTCGGTCGGCCGGGAGGTTTCACGTGAAACATCCGCGGCGCTGGTCGAATGCCGCGAGCCACCTTGTGGCTTGGATCGCGGGTTCGCTCGGCTCAGCGAGACCCGCAACCAGCAGACGCGCCACGTTCCGACTGGCGTTTCACGTGAAACATCTCAAACCGCAAACGGCCACCCCCGCGTTTCACGTGAAACGTCAGGCGCGGACGCGAGCCCGAACCACGCGGGTCTCCTCGGCGAGCAGCCCCTCGCCGAGGACCTCCACGCGAACCTCGCTCAGCGTGAACTTCCGAATCTGCTTCGCCGCCGCCTCGATCTCGTTCTCGGCGTTGCGGCCCTTGAGCAGAATGAGCTCTCCGCCGTCGCGGACCAGGGGAGCGGTCCACGGGATGAGGGTCCGCAGCGCCGACACGGCCCGCGCCGTCGCGGCATCGAGCAGCCCCTCGAGACCGGCCTCTTCCGCGCGCGCCCGATGCACCGTCACGTTCGCCAGGCCGAGGCTCGCCACCTGCTCCTCGAGCCAGGCCACGCGGCGCTCCATCGGCTCGATCAGCTCCCACGTCACATCCGGACGGGCGATCGCCAGCACGATCCCCGGGAGCCCGGCGCCCGAGCCGACGTCGCCCACGCGCCCGCGGGACGGGAACAGGGGAGCGGCGATCGCGCAGTTCAGCAGGTGCCTCGTCCAGAGTCGGGGCAGCTCCTGCGGCCCGATCAGCCCGCGCTCCTCGCCATGCGCGACGAGCGCATCGGCATAGGCGCGCGCCAGCCCGATGCGATCACCGAACAGCGCGGCGGCCTCGGCCGGCTCCGCCTCGACGGGGGGAACGGACGGATCGGTCATGAACGCTCCTCGTTCCGCGACGGGCTCAGCGACGGCGGATGACGGTGTGCCGATCCGCGCCCTCGCCGTACGACTCGGAGATCAGGCCGCGCGCCGCGACGACATCGTGCACGAGCTTGCGCTCGTACGACGACATGGCGGGGAGCGACGCCTGCGACGCGCCCTCGTCCAGCTTCGCCACGGCGGCGTCGACGAGTCGCTCCAGCTGGCGCTGCCGCGTCTCGCGCGATCCGCCGATGTCGAGGATCAGCCGCGAGAACCGCCCGGTCTCGCTCTGCACCGCAAGGCGCGTCAGCTCCTGCAGCGCCTGCACGGTGTCGGGGTCGGCGAGTCGGCGCAGCGACTCGTCCTCCGACTCCACCGACACGTAGGCGCGGCTCTGGCGGACGTCGAGCGTGAGGTCGCCGTCGATGTCGGCGATGTCGAGCAGGCCCTCGAGGAAGTCGGCCGCGACGTCGCCCTCGCGCTCCAGCTCGGCCTCGGTCGGCTCTTCGGCGCCGGGCATGTCGGCACTGGGCAGGGGAGTGGTGTTCATCATCGTCCTCGTGCGGTCAGGAGTCGGATCCGGACGGCGCGGCGGCGCCAGGGTCGGGCTGACCATTGCCCGGCTTCGGCTGCTTCTGCGCCTGCTTCTTCGCGCGCTGCTTGCTCATCGGCTGCTGGCGCTTGGCACGCTGCTGCCGCTCGAGCTCGGCCTGCCGCAGCAGCTCCTCCTGCTCGCGCTGGTACTCCTCCATCGACACGACCTTGCCCTGAGAGTTCAGTGCCTTGCCCTTGCGCGCCAGGCGCTCCTCGCGGGCCTTCGCGGCCTCCGAGCCCGGCGTCGGCATCGAGCGGATCACGAGGAACTGCTGCCCCATGGTCCAGAGGTTGTTGAAGAACCAGTAGGTCACGACGCCGAGCGGGAAGGCGACACCCGAGAAGATCATCGCGAACGGGATGATGTACAGCATGATGCGCTGCATCTGGTACGCCTGACCGGTCTTGGCCTCGGGCGAGAGGTTCTTCGACACGATCTGCAGCTGCGTGAAGAACTGCGTCGCGATCATGAGCGCGACGAGGATGATCAGCAGCACGATCGCGGCCACCGACACCGGCGACGCGTTGAAGTGGTCGATCAGCGTCATGTGCAGCGGCGCGACGTCGAACAGCGACGCATCGTTGAACTCGTGCACCCGCTCCGGCGTGAACAGCCACGAGTTGCGGCCCGAGCTGTCGTTCGCTGCCCACGTCTTGATGTCGAACAGCGTCCAGTACAGCGAGAAGAAGATCGGCATCTGGATGAGGATCGGCAGGCAGCCGCCCACCGGCGAGGTGCCGTGCTTCTTGTACAGATCCATCGTCTCGCGGCTCATCGCCTCGCGGGACAGCTGGTCGCGCTTGCCCTTGTACTTCTCCTGGATCTTGCGCATCTCCGGCGCGATCTCCATCATCTTCCGCTGGCTCTTGATCTGGCGGATCGTGAGCGGGAAGATCAGCAGTCGCACGATGACGACCACGCCGAGGATCGACAGCACCCAGGTGAGGCCGCCGGCCGAGTCCATGCCGACCGCGGTGAACAGCCAGTGCCAGCCGACCAGGATCGCCTCGATCACCCAGCGGATGGGGAAGAGGAGGGTTCCGAAGAAGTCCACGGATCAGTCCTTTCGGCGCGGCACCACGAAGCCGCGGGGGGTCAGGTCAAAGCGGAAGTTCGAGTGGGGCGGCACGTCATCGACGCCGCCGGCCGCCCACGGGTGGCACCGGGCGATGCGCGCGAGCGCCATCCCCGATCCTCTCACGAGGCCGTGCTGCTGCACGGCGCCCACGGCATACGCGGAGCAGGAGGGGAAGTACCGGCACACATCGCCGTACAGCCTCGAGATCGTCGCTCGATACGCGATCAGCAGCGCCACACCGAGATTGCGCGGGGCGAGCGGAACCGCCCGGAGCGCGTCGCGCGGATCGAGGCGCGCGGTGCCGTAGGAGCTGGCGGGGAGCACGCTCACCGCGACGCCTCCCGTCGGCCGGCGGTCAGCACCGACCGTCGCTCCAGGCAGCGTCGCACCTCGGCGCGCAGCTCGGCGAACGAGGCGTCGGCAGACGACGGGAGGGCGCGGATGACGACATCCGCGCCCTCCCGTACGTCGGGCAGCGCCTCGGCGCAGACGGCCTTCAGCCGCCGGCGCACGGTGTTGCGCACCACCGCGCCGCCCACGGCCTTCGTGATGATGAAGCCGAAGCGCGCCGGGCGCGCCTCGTCCGTCAGCACCGCGTGCGTCACGACATGCGCGCCCGCGCACCGCGCCCCCCGACGGGAGACCGATCGATAGTCGATCCCGCGGGTCAGGCGATTCGGCCGCGCGAGCACGCTGTACTGCCGTGACGCCGTGCCGTCGGCCTTACGCCGAGAGCTCGGTGCGGCCCTTGCCGCGGCGGGCGGCGAGGATCGCGCGGCCGGCGCGGGTGCGCATGCGGGCGCGGAAACCGTGCTTCTTGGCGCGACGACGGTTGTTGGGCTGGAACGTGCGCTTGCTCATGGAAAATCACTCCGGAGGATGCGTCACCGGTTTCCCCGGGGACAGTCGGAACAGCGCCCTCGAAAGGGCATAAGTCAACCGACATAGACTACGCCGCCCCCGCTGCCCGGCGCAAATGGCCCGGCAACCTGACAGTATCTCCACAGTCCGCGCGATCCCCGGGCAGGACACGCACGAGGGTTTGCCGTCCCCGCGCGTCCTGGCTAGCCTGTGGAGAGTTATCCACAGGACGGGGCCGCGCCCCGCGACCCGATGCGTGCGCGGCAGGATCGTCGTGACGCGCTCATCCACGAGGGGGGACATGTCGACGCAGGAGGTGCCGGACGTTCCGGTGTGGGCGGCCGTGCTGGCGCAGCTCGAGACGGACGACCGGATCAGCGCCCCGATGTGGGGCTTCCTGCACCTCGCCGTCCCGCAGGGCGTGATGGGCGGCACCGTGTACGTCGAGGTGCCCAACGACCTCACGGCGGCGCAGATCAACAAGCGCATGCGCGCCCCGATCATGGACGCCCTCGCGGCCGTCGGCGGCGATGTCCACACCTTCCGGGTGGTCGTGAACCCCGACATCGGCGACCAGCCCTACGTGCCGGAGCCGGTGCCGATCGCGGTCGAGGCCGCACAGCGCCCGATCGCCGAGAATCCCACCGAGAGCACCGGCGGCGGCAGCGCGGCCCGGGGCGAGACGCGCCTGAACCCCCGCTACACCTTCGACAACTTCGTCATCGGCCAGTCGAACCGGTTCGCGCACGCGGCCGCGGTGGCGGTGGCCGAGGCACCGGCCAAGGCGTACAACCCGCTCTTCATCTACGGCGACTCCGGCCTCGGCAAGACGCACCTGCTGCACGCCATCGGCGACTACGCGCTCAACCTGTACAGCGGGGTGCGCGTGCGGTACGTGTCGAGCGAGGAGTTCACGAACGACTTCATCAACTCGATCGCGAACAACCGCGGCGCCGCCTTCAACGCGCGCTACCGCGAGGTCGACATCCTGCTCATCGACGACATCCAGTTCCTGCAGGGTCGCGCCGAGACGCAGGAGGCGTTCTTCCACACCTTCAACACGCTGCACGACCACGACAAGCAGGTGGTCATCACGAGCGACGTCGCGCCGCGCCTGCTGACCGGCTTCGAGGATCGGATGCGCAGCCGCTTCGAGTGGGGCCTCATCACCGATGTGCAGGCGCCCGACCTCGAGACCCGCATCGCGATCCTGCGCAAGAAGGCGCAGTCCGAGCGTCTGCTCATCCCCGACGACGTGGTCGAGTACATCGCGAAGAACGTCTCCACCAACATCCGCGAGCTCGAGGGCGCCCTCATCCGCGTCTCGGCGTTCGCGAGCCTCAACCGCTCCGACGTCGACGTGCCGCTGGCCCAGACCGTGCTGCGCGACATCGTGGATCAGGCCGAGGACAACGTCGTCTCGCCGACCGACATCATCACGATGACCGCCGAGTACTTCAAGCTCACCGTCGACGACCTCTACGGCTCCAGCCGGTCGCAGGCCGTCGCCCAGGCCCGCCAGATCGCGATGTACCTGTGCCGCGAGCGCACCAACCTCTCGCTGCCGAAGATCGGGCAGCTGTTCGGCGGCCGCGACCACACCACGGTCATCTACGCGTGCCGCAAGATCGCCGACCTCATGAAGGAGCGCCGCTCCATCTACAACCAGGTCAGCGAGATCACCACGCAGCTCAGCCGCCGCTGATCCGGTTCCCGTCGCCCCTCGTTCACCGGATGGGGCGTTCGGAATGCGACGTATTCCTGAACTCGTTCTTGACAGTGCGCGTCGGCGACCCCTATAAATCTCTTTCCCCAGTGTGGACAGCCTGTGGATAACTGTTGAGACACACCCAGCGGCCTGTGAGCGACACGCGGTGCGGATGTGGACCGGCCTGTGACCGCGACCGCCGGAGGACGAGATTCCCTCACCGCTCATCCGCAGCCGTTCCACATCTCACACGGATGTAGTTCCCTACGCGCGACAGGCATCCACAGAGTTATCCACATTATCCACAGCAGTGAATACCAAGAAAGAACATCTCTTCCTTGTGCGCGATCCCATGACCCTCACCGGACGAGCCGGCGCAACACGGCGTCTGCCGGTGGGCACTAGCATGGGATTCCCCACGGATAGGGAACCGTGGCGATACGAGGGGATCCACCTGTGAAGTTCCACGTGAACCGTGATGTCTTCAGCGAGGCCGTGTCGTTCGTCGTCAAGCTCCTGCCTCAGCGGAACCCTCAGCCGATCCTCGCCGGCGTGCTCATCGAGGCATCCGAGGACGGCTCGCTCGCGCTGTCGGCGTTCGACTACGAGGCGTCGGCGCGCACGACGATCGAGGCGACGGTCGACGAGCCGGGCACGATCCTGGTCCACGGCCGCCTGCTCTCAGACATCGCGAGCCGCCTGCCGAACGCGCCGATCGAGATGGTGACGGAGGAAGACGGCAACATCGCCCTCACCTGCGGCTCCGCCCGGTTCGCCCTCGCGGCGATGCCCGTCGAGGAGTACCCCGCGATCCCCGAGGTCTCCGGCGAGTCCGGTCTCGTCCCCGCCGAGGACTTCGGCACCGCGATCTCGCAGGTCGCCTTCGCGGCCTCGCGCGACGACGTCACCCCCGTGCTCACCGGCGTGCAGCTCGAGGTCACCGGCACGCAGCTCAGCCTCGTGGCGACCGACCGCTACCGCGTGGCGCTGAGCGACATCCAGTGGGACGGCAGCCAGGACGAGGCGCACGCGCTCGTGCCGGCCCGCACCCTGCAGGAGGTCGGCAAGACCTTCTCGCACGGCGGCGAGATCTCCATCGCGTTCAGCGGATCGGGCGACCGCGAGATCATCGCGTTCACGTCGGGCAACAAGACCGTCACCTCGCTGCTCATCAAGGGCAACTTCCCCCCGGTGCGCCGGCTGTTCCCGGAGCAGACCGACCACTACGCCGTGGTCAGCACCGCCGATCTCGCCGAGGCCGTGCGCCGCGTCTCGCTCGTGCTCGACCGCTCCGCGCCGCTGCGGTTCACCTTCACGACCTCGGCCGTGACGATGGACGCCTCCGGCGGCGACCAGGCCCGCGCGTCGGAGTCGGTCGACGCGCACCTGCAGGGCGAGGACGTGACGCTGGGCCTCAACCCGCAGTACCTCCTCGAGGCGCTCGGCGCGGTGAAGAGCGAGTTCGCGCGCATCACATTCACCTCGAGCGAGAACGCCAACAAGCTCAGCCCCGTGCTCATCACGAGCCAGACCTCGGTGGACCAGGCCGGCAGCGACTCGTTCAAGTACCTGCTGCAGCCGAACCTGCTGCTGCGCTGAGTCCGCCATGGCCTCGGCCCGCTGTCGGGCCCGAAAGCTAGGGTTTTCGAGTGATCATCGAGCACTTGAGCCTGAAGGACTTCCGCAACTACGCGGAGGCCGAGCTCGAGCTGCTGCCCGGCCCGAACGTGCTCGTCGGGCGCAACGGCCAGGGCAAGACGAACCTCGCCGAGGCCGTCGCCTACCTCGCCACGCTCGGCTCGCACCGGGTGTCGTCCGACGCGCCGCTCGTCCGGGAAGGGGAGGATGCGGCCTTCGTCCGCGCCCGCCTCGCCCACGGCGCCCGCCGCATCGTACTCGAGCTGCAGATCAACCGGCAGGGGTCGAACCGCGCGCGCATCGGCGGCTCGCCGTCACGCCCCGGTGAGCTGCCGCGATACGCCCAGGTCGTGCTCTTCGCGCCCGAGGACCTGCAGATCGTGCGGGGCAATCCGTCCGAGCGCCGGCGCTTCGCCGATCAGCTGCTCGTGCAGCGCACCCCGCGGCTGGCGGGCGTGCTCGCCGACTACGACCGCACGCTGCGCCAGCGCACCACGCTGCTCAAGTCGGCCAGGGCGCGGGGCATGAAGGCCGCGCAGCTGACGACCCTCGACGTGTGGGACGACAAGCTCGTCTCGCTCGGATCGGAGATCATCGACGCGCGCACCCGGCTGGCGCAGGATCTGTCAGGACCGGTCGCCGCGGCGTACGAGGGCGTGGCGGGGGCGGATCATCGCCCCGAGCTGTCGTGGACGCTCACGATCCACGGAGCCGACCCCGAGGACGGGGAGGATGCCGACGCCGGCGGCGAGGGCGAGACGGCGGCGCAGTTCCGCGCGGCGCTGGAGGCGAAGCGCCCGCTCGAGCTCGAGCGCGGGCTCACGCTCGTCGGCCCGCACCGCGACGACCTGCTGCTGCGGCTGCGCGGCCTGCCCGTGAAGGGGTACGCGTCGCACGGCGAGAGCTGGTCGGCCGCGCTGTCGCTGCGGCTCGCCTCGGCCGAGCTGCTGCGGGCCGAGTCGCCGGGCGGCGATCCGATCCTCATCCTCGACGACGTCTTCGCCGAGCTCGATGCCGACCGGCGCGCGCGCCTGGCGGGGGTCGTCGCCGGGTACGAGCAGGTCATCGTCACGGCCGCCGTCTCGGCCGATGTGCCGGAGCCCCTGCGCGCCAACGCCGTGCGGATCGAGCACGGGCGCATCCTCGGCGCGCTCGCCGACCATCCCCTCACCCCCGGGGAGGACCGCGATGAGTGAGCCGCCCCCCGAGGTGCCCGAGACGCTCGCGACCTACCTGCGGCTGCGCGGGCTCGAGCCGTCGAAGTACGCCAAGCGCCGCCGCCGGCGCCGGCCCGCGGAGGGCGACGAGAACCTGCCGTTCACGCCGGGGCGCGACCCGAAGCCCGTGGGCGACGCGCTCGACGCGCTGTCCAAGCAGCACGGCTGGTCGGGCCAGCTCGCGCGCGAGGACCTCGTGCGGCGATGGGAGGAGGTCGCCGGCGCCGAGACGGCCCAGCACTCGACCCCGACCTCGCTCGTCGACGGCACCCTCACGATCCAGTGCGACTCGACGGCGTGGGCCAAGAACCTGCAGTTCATGCGCTCGCACATCCTGACCCAGATCACGACCCGCTTCCCGGACGCCGCCGTGGAGCACGTGCGCTTCGTGGGCCCCGATGCGCCGACCTGGAAGTGGGGCCCGCGCACCGTCCCCGGCCGCGGCCCCCGCGATACGTACGGCTGAGCCGTCGGCAGGGCCCGCAATACCCCCGACCACGATCGGCGTCCTGCCCCCGCTCCCGTTATGGCCTCTGCGGGCCTGTCTGCGGCTGTTGAGAACCGATTCCCGGCTAGGATGGAGGTGCCCATACCAACGGAATGCGGAGCGCGCCCCCATATGACGACGGACACCCCTCAGAGCGAGCCCGAGAACACCGCTGCCGCCGGGGGTGATGCGTCCCAGGGGAACTACGGCGCCGACAACATCCAGGTGCTGGAAGGCCTCGAGGCCGTGCGCAAGCGCCCCGGCATGTACATCGGCTCGACCGGCCCGCGCGGCCTGCACCATCTGGTGTACGAGATCGTCGACAACTCGGTGGACGAGGCCCTCGCCGGCTACTGCGACACGATCGAGGTCACGATCCTCGAGGACGGCGGCATCCGGGTCGTCGACAACGGCCGCGGCATCCCGGTCGCCGAGCACAAGACCGAGAAGAAGTCGACGCTCGAGGTCGTGCTCACGGTGCTGCACGCGGGCGGCAAGTTCGGCGGCGGCGGATACGCCGTCTCGGGCGGCCTGCACGGCGTCGGATCGTCCGTCGTGAACGCGCTCTCGACGCGCCTCGACGCGGTCGTCAAGCGCGACGGCTACGAGTGGCGCCAGTCCTTCGCGAACGGCGGCGCGCCACTCGGCCCCGTGGAGCAGGGCGAGCCGACCGACGAGACCGGCACGACGATCACGTTCTGGCCGGACCCCGAGATCTTCACCGAGACGATCGACTTCGACTACGAGACCCTGCGCACGCGGTTCCAGCAGACGGCGTTCCTGAACAAGGGCCTGCGGATCGACTTCAAGGACGAGCGCCCGGCCGCCATGGAAGAGGACGAGCTCGAGGACGGCTCGCCCGAGCTCGTGCAGCGTCACGACACCTTCCTCTACGAGCGCGGCCTCGTCGACTACGTCGAGTACCTGTGCAAGGTGCGCAAGGCCGAGCGCGTGCACGAGGAGGTCATCGACTTCTCGAGCGAGACGGCGAACACCGAGCGGAACATCTCGCTCGAGGTCGCCATGCAGTGGACCACCTCGTACAGCGAGAACGTGTTCACCTACGCGAACATGATCAACACGCACGAGGGCGGCACGCACGAGGAGGGCTTCCGCGCCGCGCTGACCACCCTCGTGAACCGGTACGCGCGCGCGAACAACCTGCTCAAGGAGAAGGAGGACAACCTCACGGGAGAGGACGTCCGCGAGGGCCTCATGGCCGTCATCTCCGTCAAGCTCAGCGAGCCGCAGTTCGAGGGTCAGACCAAGACGAAGCTCGGCAACACCGAGGTCAAGGCCTTCGTGCAGCGCGTGGTGAACGAGGAGCTCGGCGCCTGGTTCGAGCGCAACCCGCAGCAGGCCAAGAACATCATCCGCAAGGCGATCGACGCCGCCACGGCGCGCCTGGCCGCCCGCAAGGCGCGCGAGACCGCGCGCCGCAAGAGCGTGTTCGAGTCGGCCGCGATGCCCGACAAGCTCAAGGACTGCACGAGCAAGGACCCGTCGATCTCCGAGATCTTCCTCGTCGAGGGAGACTCCGCCGGCGGATCGGCTGTCGGCGGCCGCGATCCGCGCACCCAGGCGATCCTGGCCCTGCGCGGCAAGATCCTGAACGTCGAGCGCGCTCGCATCGACAAGGCCCTCGGCAACCGCGAGGTGCAGGCGATGATCCAGGCCTTCGGCACGGGCATCGGGCCGGAGTTCGACATCGAGAAGGCGCGCTATCACAAGATCGTGCTGATGACCGATGCCGACGTCGACGGCCAGCACATCACGACGCTGCTGCTCACGCTGCTGTTCCGGTACATGCGCGGCCTCATCGACGCCGGCTACGTCTACCTCGCGATGCCGCCGCTGTACCGCCTGAAGTGGTCGAACGCGCCGCACGAGTACGTGTACTCGGACCGCGAGCGCGACGCGCTGCTGAAGGAGGG
The DNA here is from genome assembly GCF_057809335.1 of Microbacterium sp. FG3. Lineage (NCBI taxonomy): Bacteria > Bacillati > Actinomycetota > Actinomycetes > Micrococcales > Microbacteriaceae > Microbacterium > Microbacterium sp. FG3. The sequence continues at coordinate 29,365 of NZ_JBMDJT010000029.1, forward strand.
CCTCGCGAACGGCAAGCGCCTGCCCAAGGACGCCGGCCTGCAGCGGTACAAGGGTCTCGGCGAGATGAACGACAGCGAGCTGTGGGAGACGACGATGGATCCCGAGACGCGCACGCTGCGTCAGGTCACCATCGACGACGCGGCCGCGGCCGACGAGATCTTCTCCGTGCTGATGGGCGAGGACGTCGAGTCCCGCCGCAGCTTCATCCAGCGCAACGCGAAGGACGTCCGGTTCCTCGACATCTGAGTCGACACGGACAGCGGAACCAGACGTAGGGAAAGACGGACATGGCAGACGAAGAGCGCCCCGACATCAACGCGGATCACAACCACGGCCGCATCGACCAGGTCGATCTGCAGTCGGAGATGCAGCGCAGCTACCTCGACTACGCGATGAGCGTGATCATCGGGCGCGCGCTGCCCGATGTGCGCGACGGCCTCAAGCCCGTGCACCGTCGCGTGATCTACGCGATGTACGACGGCGGCTTCCGGCCCGACAAGTCGTTCTCGAAGTGCACGCGCGTCGTCGGCGAGGTGATGGGTCAGTACCACCCGCACGGCGACAGCGCGATCTACGACACCCTCGTCCGCCTCGTCCAGCCGTGGTCGATGCGCTACCCGCTCGCGCTCGGTCAGGGCAACTTCGGCTCGCCGGGCAACCAGGGCGCGGCGGCCCCGCGTTACACCGAGACGAAGATGGCTCCGCTCGCGCTCGAGATGGTGCGCGACATCGAAGAGGAGACCGTCGACTTCGAGGACAACTACGACGGCCAGACCCAGGAGCCGTCCGTCCTGCCGGCGCGGTTCCCGAACCTGCTCGTGAACGGCTCGGTCGGCATCGCCGTCGGCATGGCGACCAACATCCCGCCGCACAACCTGCGCGAGGTGGCCGCCGGCGCCCTGTGGGTGCTCGACAACCCGCAGCTGCCGCGCGAGGAGCTGCTCGCCGGCCTTATCCAGCGCATCCCGGGACCCGACTTCCCGACCGGCGCGCAGATCCTCGGGAACAAGGGCATCCACGAGGCGTACCGCACCGGCCGCGGATCGATCACGATGCGCGCGGTCGTCGAGATCGAGGAGATCCAGGGCCGCACCTGCCTCGTCATCACCGAGCTGCCGTACCAGGTCAACCCCGACAACCTCGCCGTGAAGATCGGCGAGCTCGCCCGCGAGGGCCGTGTGACGGGCATCGCCGACATCCGCGACGAGAGCTCGAGCCGCACCGGTCAGCGCCTGGTCGTCGTGCTCAAGCGCGACGCCGTGGCGAAGGTCGTGCTGAACAACCTCTACAAGCACACCTCGCTGCAGGAGAACTTCGGCGCGAACATGCTCGCGATCGTCGACGGCGTGCCCCGCACGCTGCCGCTCGACGCGTTCATCACGCTGTGGATCACCCACCAGCTCGACGTGATCGTGCGCCGCACGCACTTCCGCCTGCGCAAGGCCGAGGAGCGCATGCACATCCTGCGCGGCTACCTCAAGGCGCTCGACGCGCTCGACGAGGTCATCGCGCTCATCCGCCGCTCGCCCACGGTCGACGACGCCCGCACGGGCCTGAAGTCGCTGCTCGACATCGACGACCTGCAGGCCGACGCGATCCTCGCGATGCAGCTGCGCCGCCTCGCGGCGCTCGAGCGGCAGAAGATCGTCGACGAGGCGCAGGAGCTCGAGGCGCAGATCGCGGACTTCAAGGCGATCATCGCCGACGAGATGCGCCAGCGCGACATCATCAAGACCGAGCTCACGGCGATCGTCGACCGCTTCGGCGACGAGCGTCGCACGCAGATCCTCCCCGGCTTCGACGGCGACGTGTCGATCGAGGACCTCATCGCGGAGGAGGAGATGGTCGTCACGATCACCCGCGACGGCTACATCAAGCGCACGCGCAGCGACAACTACCGCTCGCAACGCCGCGGCGGCAAGGGCGTGCGCGGGGCGCAGCTGCGGGCCGACGACGTCGTGGAGCACTTCTTCGTGACGACGACGCACCACTGGCTGCTGTTCTTCACGACCAAGGGCCGGGTCTACCGCATCAAGGCGTACGAGGTGCCCGAGGCCGGCCGCGACGCCAAGGGCCTGCACGTGGCGAACCTGCTCGCGCTGCAGCCCGAGGAGCAGATCGCGCAGGTCATCGAGCTGCCCGAGTACGACGCCGCCGAGTACCTCGTGCTCGCCACCCGCTCGGGTCTCGTGAAGAAGTCGCGCCTGGCCGACTACGACTCGAACCGCCAGGGGGGCATCATCGCCATCAACCTCCGCGAGGGCGACGAGCTCGTCTCGGCGATGCTCGTGAACCAGGACGACGACATCCTGCTGCTCAGCCGAAAGGGCATGTCGCTGCGGTTCTCGGCCACCGACGAGGCGCTGCGCCCGATGGGCCGCTCGACGAGCGGCGTGAAGGGCATGTCGTTCCGGGCCGACGACGACCTCCTCACGGCGGGCGTCGCCCGGCCGGGCACGTTCGTGTTCGTCGTGACCGACGGCGGCTACGCCAAGCGCACCTCGATCGACGAGTACCGCGTGCAGGGCCGCGGCGGACTGGGCATCAAGGCGCTCAAGCTGAACGACGAGCGGGGAACCCTCGCGGGCGGCCTGATCGTCGACGAGGAGGACGAGGTGCTCGTGGTCCTCGCCAAGGGCAAGGTGGTACGCTCGGCCGTTGCCGAGGTCCCCGCGAAGGGCAGAGACACGATGGGCGTGCTGTTCGCGCGGCCCGACAAGGACGACCGGATCCTGGCCATCGCGCGCAACAGCGAGCGGGGACTGGGTGACGACGGCGAGGCCGAAGAGGTCGCCGACGACGCAGAGAGCACCGCTCCCGAGACCCCCGAAGAGAGCACCGACGCATGACGACCGTAGCCGACAAGCTCGCCAAGAAGTCCTCGCGCAAGCCCAAGGCCAAGCAGGTGCGCCTGCGCCTGGTCTACATCGACTTCTGGTCGGCCATCAAGATGTCGTTCCTGGCGGCGGTCGCCGTGGCGATCGTCACCCTCGTGTCGTTCCTGCTGAGCTACCTCGTGGTCGAGACCACCGGCCTCATCGCGCAGCTCGACGAGTTCTTCGTGAGCTTCACCGACGGCAGCATCTCGATCGCCGCGGTGATCGGCCTGCCCCAGGTGATGGCCTTCGCGGTCGTCATCGCCATCCTGAACCTCATCATCGTCACGGTGCTGGGGGCGGTGCTGGCGGGCATCTACAACCTCGCGGTGAAGATCACGGGCGGCCTGCTCGTGGGCTTCACCTCGAACTGACCGGGCGCTCGCGCCGATTCGCGGGAACGCGAGCCATCGAGTAAACTCTTGAAGGTTGACGGCGCGAGCCGGTCACAACGGGGCTATAGCTCAGGCGGTTAGAGCGCTTCACTGATAATGAAGAGGTCCCAGGTTCAAGTCCTGGTAGCCCCACCACGTACCTCTTCTCGGGGCCTTAGCTCAGTTGGTAGAGCGCCTGCTTTGCAAGCAGGATGTCAGGAGTTCGAATCTCCTAGGCTCCACACCCTTCGAACCCGGTTTCTGCTGCGTGCAGGAACCGGGTTTCGTTTTGCTAATACCAATAAAGCCCAGGCTAGACTCCCATTTTGCTGCTGACGCGGTGCACTCGTCTGTATGCAAGTGCACGCGAGCTCCGCTCGACGTGTTGGCGTTCTGGTGGCACTTGTGTTGGCGATCACTGTTGGGTGAGGTGCGCCCGGTGCGCCGCATTCTCCGCGCAAATATGCGGCTTTGGGCGTCGCTCGGAACGACGTGCGCCCCAGGTGCGCCCCGTCGCTCCAGGGCGGTGATCTGACCCCACCATGTGCGTTTCCCGTCCAGCCGGTTCGGAGTTGCCCGTCACAGCTGACGACCTGTTCGGATGTATCCCGCGACCTGTGTCTTCGGTGCTCGTTCCTTCCAACCCGGAACCAAGCGCGCGAGCGGTTGCTCACATGTCGCGTGCTCGTCGGGGAGTGACGAAAAGTACTCCCACTCGCCGTGCTCCTCGGCGATCCGTCTCAACTGGCGGCCCAACAGTCCTTCCTGCGGGAGTCGTTCAGGCCGGCGATCCGTGTGGTCGGTCTGCCAGACGTGCGAAAGCAGTTCAATCACGAAGCGGGATGTGACGCAGGCGCCGGCGAACTCGCTGCTGAACCTGTGCCAGAACCCCCGCAGGTAGGGGTCGATGCGTACTCGGTAGAGACTGCTCACGCTCGGAAGGGCCGGGAGGAGCCGGAGGCCATGCTCGAGCTGCTCGTACTCGTAGGCGCGGATGACCCGTCCGAGCCTGCGAAGCTCGCGGATGCTGCTCGCCGTCCACGGGTCGAACGAGCGAGCCACGATCGTGATCACTCTCGTGTGGTTCACTGTCTGCGGAAGCGGGTGACCGAAGAATGCCAGGAACGTCGCTTCGAGGCCAATCGGGGCGGTTGCCTTAGTCGCGATGCGGATAACCTCGGCGCGGCCTACGCGGGCGAGGGCCTCGTCGTAGTGGAGCACCTGAGCGACAACGTCGCGGGGTGTTTCCCCGATCTTCAGTTCGATGATGTGCAGTGCACCGACGGCGTCGATGGCGAGCAGATCAAGGCGTTGGCCCCGTCTCCGAGGCTGCCGAGCGATGATCAGGAGATGCCCCCCGAGCAACGAGGGCAGCAGTTCCACCGCGTCCTCGAGATCCCTTTCACGACGAAGGCCCGGGATGGCGCGATTCACCGTGTGGCCGTGGCTGTGCGGGAGATGGCGGGCGGCTGAAGGGCTAGGGCGTGTTGATCAAGAAGGTGCGGGGTGGCCAGCCGCCGCGAGTTGCGCGGGAGAATGGGCGTGTGAAGATCCAGGTGCTGCATATCGAGGATTG